>QNXU01000146.1 GCA_003973485.1 Bacteroidota bacterium
GTAATGAGATTGTTGATTTGATTCAGGGTTTCTCCGGAAAAATCCTGGACGACACCTCCAACTTTTCCCTCGACCAGTTTGGTTATGCCTTTGGCACATTTTGTTACCGCTTCAGGTTTCATTTTCGCAAACGCCTTAGCGTTCAACAATATATCGGCAAATCCTTCAGAAAACTGGCTTCCACCTATATTGAAAACCTCGTCCCATGTTTTTTTCAACACTTTTTCATTGTAATACGCCAAAGAATTACCACCGTATTTTTTCGCCACATCACTGTTGGGCACAAGGTTCTGTATAAGGCCGATATATTTTCTTGCGGTTCTGTAATCTCCCGCCAATGCCGCTTTCTTAAAGCGTTGATAAAGTTTCAATGCATTTTTTTGGGTGGCACTATCTTTGATTGAGAAAACGAAATCCATAACATCCGAACTAATGAAAACAAACAAGTATTTCATGCAGACATTATGGATGAATTTGGAGAATTTTTTATTCTCAAAAATTCAAATATGACATTTATAGCTGAGGACAGCAATAAAATAATTAGCGAAAAATTCAGCGAGGAAACCCAATGGAATAAGGACTTTTTTGTGGCAAAAAAGAAAACTTATCAAGGTCATGAATATATAGTCATCAATACTGAAGGTAAAGTGCTAAAAGCTACCGCTTACAAATTACTAAAAAATGAAATTCTGTTAGAAATCAAATCCCATTGGGGTATTTTTGACCAAAAATTAAATGAGATTATCTCTCCTCTTTATGAAAATATACAAGCAAATGGTGACCAATTTATAGTTAAGTTCAAAGGGCTATATGGCGTAATTGATAAAAATAACAATTGGGTTATTCCTCCACAATACAAAGAAATAATACCAATTGACGGCACTAATTATAAATTGGTAGATAAATATTTAGGTGAATTTATATCGGATGGGAAATCAAAATCTGAAGCCCGATTATATTATGATTTCTATGGGGATTTTGGGATTGAGCAAGATGTTAACCACACTTTTAGATTGATAGACTTAAAAGGAAATGCATTGACTGCTTTTCAAAAAGGAAAGTATAGCAGCCATGGAAGTTCAGGTATAATTTTCCAAAATGAAAACTATCATTTTATGCTAAATGAAGCTGGAAAAGAGCTTTTCAAAATTTATAATTATGACTCAATCGTATTTTCAGAAGATGAATTTTTAGCAATTAAAAAAAATGGAAATTGGGGTTTTATTAATACTGATGGCATTTTAAGAATTGCTAATCGGTACGATACCGTTCGTCCATTTCAAAATGATAGGTCTGCAATTAAAATCCGTAACTCTTGGGGGTTCATTAATCGAAATGAAGATTTAGTAGTTCAGCCTTACTATTCAGAAGTATCCGATTTTGAAAATAAAACTGCATTCGTCAAATTCAATAATAAATATGGTCTTATTGATATTAATGGAGATTATATAATTGAAGCTGAATATGATGAAATCATTAAAGAAAAAGGCTTTTATTTATTGCGTAAGGCCTCTAAATGGGGCATAGCAAACATTCAAGGAAATGTGATTTCTTACCCAACTTATGACCATATCTCTGTTGGAAAAGATTTTTTGAAGGTTGAAAAATACGGCACATCAAGAATTCTTTCAAAATCAGGGACAAGTTTAATTGACCAGCAATTCGACCAAATTTTTTATGACGAAAAGCGAGAACTTTTCCTTGGCAGAAAGCAAGCTAAAAAGGAACAAGTTTTCTTAACCGATATTTTGGCTGGCGATTATCCCTGACCATTAATTTTAGTAATTTATATCCCCAATAAATGCCACTTCATAATTAAACTTTAGCCAATTTCTGCATTAATCTAATCACGATTTAGTAGGTTTTTTCTCATTTCGAAAAAATATTCATTAATACTTTTTTCGATAAGATGTGATTTTTAGCGTATATTTAAGTTGTTTTTAGGGATGAAATAAAATAATTTAAATTCCTCAGTATATTTTATGGCTTATAAATTAGAACATACCGCTGAAATAGCCTCCGAACTTCCGGGTGAACTGCTTTTTAAAATAATGAAAGAAAGTTCATTAGTTGAAGCAAATGGCGTTCCTGCAAAAGCATTAAACAATATGCTGAATTTCATTACTAATGAATTTGATGCTGATGAGCATTGGGTGGTTGAGGAAAGCAAAAAAGACAATTGCCTCAAGTGGGATTTGGAAAATCCACTAATAAAGGAAAGCATACCTTTTAACCACGAACTGAAAGAAAAAAGCCAGCATCCTTTTTTTACTGTAGAAATAAACAAACCGTTTTTACTTTTTAAGCATCATTTAATTTTCCCTATTGATCTTAATCAGCAAAAAATTTACATTGGTTTTTCATCTCAACATAAGTTTGATCTAAGTTCACAAGACAAAAAATTCTTCCATGTTATTTCTGAAAGGTTAAAAGAGCTAATTCTTCTGATTAATAACGAAAGAAAAGAAAAATCTAAATCTCAGCGCTTAGAAACCATTTTGGACAGACTTCCACAAGCCATTGTTTTTACTGAAAATAAAAATGGTGATACTTGGCTAAATAATGAAGCCTTAGAAATTTTTGGTCTGGGAAAAAATGAAAAGTCAATTCCTTCTGAGCTTTTTAGCAAAAAATTAGCTGAACTAAAAGTAAAGGTAACCAATAAAGAAGAAGTAGAATTGGTGGGCAGCAATATGATTAGCCTAAATGCCTTACCCTCAAGCTTTGGAGAAGATTGGATATGGAAATTTGAAAATTCCGTACTCAAAGTAATCCGTAAAAATGCATATATCGCTGGAAAAGAAGGAGAATTATGGGTTTTCGATAATGTAAGTGAATTGTACTTCGCTAACGAAAGATTAAATTCACTTTTCAGGAAACTCAATGTGGCCTATAATGAAATAAATGCCAACCTCACGGAATTTCAAAGCAAATCAAGCAATAAAAGTATTACAGATTTGGAAGCTGAGGAATCTCGAATTATTCAGCAATATGATGATAATGATATTTTAGGTAAGGTAACCCATGATTTAAGAACTCCATTTGCTAAAGTTTACACTATTGTTCAACTCTTATTAACTGATAATCAGGAGAATTTGAGTCCTCAACAAGTAGAAAGAATCAACTTAATTAAACAAGTGGTTGCAGATGGGTTGCAAATCGTGAAAGGATTTCTGGACACCGGCAATATGGTGCTAGATGATAAAAAATTCAAGCCAGAAGTAATTGATGTTCAAGAATTTGTGGATAATAGCCTAATGCCTTATGAACTTTTATCCGCTAAAAAGAATATTATTTTTATCACTCAAGTATTAAATAAAGATTTGAAACTGGAGGTTGACCGAACTTATCTAAGAAGAATAGTAGATAATTTGGTTTCCAATGCCATCAAATTTTCCCCTAATGAAACCCAAATCAATTATACCATCTACCAAGAAGGTGATGAAATAATATTTTCAGTAAAAGATCAAGGACCTGGCCTTACAGAAGATGACAAAAGCCGCTTATTTAAAAAATATCAGCAACTTTCTGCTAAACCAATTGGAACTGATGAATCTACAGGCTTAGGACTTTATATTGTGAAAACCATGGCTGATAAAATGGGCGGAAGAATATGGGTAGAAAGTGAAAAAGGGAAAGGAGCTGAATTTAAAGTAGCCTTAAAAGCTAAATCCTGAAATCCTTAACAAATAATTATTCCAATTCCTCTCTTTATTTATTCAAACTATTTTACTTTAGATTTTTAAATTTTGAAACTCCACTTTCTTTAATGAGTTATATCGCTATGAAAAATTTCTACGTATTAAGTATCTTCTTTTTGATTTTTGCATGCTCCCCTGAAAAAGAAAAGCTTGAACTATCTGGGAAATGGATAGGTGAAATTAGCATGCAAGGCAAAACCATGCCGTTTGAAATGCAAATTCAGGAAGAAGAGGAAGGTGCCATCACAGCCATAATCATCAATGGAGAAGAAGAGATTATGCTAGATGAAATTGAAAAGAAGAATGATTCCCTTCACATTCCTTTGCACATTTTTGACATCACTATAGATGTTTATATTGGAAATAACGTGTTAGCTGGAACATACACTAAGCATTATGAAAAAAATTATGTATTGCCCATCACATTTCACAAAGGAGACACTCGGTTTAAAAGTGATTCAAATGAGGCAACTGCTGATTTCTCAGGAAAATGGGAAGTTACTTTTATTGAACCCAAAGAACAAGACACTACTGAAGCAGTCGGTATTTTTGAACAAAATGGCGAAGATATAAAAGGCACATTTCTTACTCCTTTGGGCGATTATCGCTA
This sequence comes from Bacteroidota bacterium, assembly GCA_003973485.1. Taxonomy (GTDB): domain Bacteria; phylum Bacteroidota; class Bacteroidia; order Cytophagales; family Cyclobacteriaceae; genus Marivirga. The sequence continues at coordinate 4,312 of QNXU01000146.1, forward strand.
TTTAGTGGGTATAGCCGAAGGAAATCAAATGAAATTAAGCACATTCGATGGCAACCATGCTTTTCTTTTTGAAGCTGAAATGCAAGCTGATAATACCTTAAAAGGCGAGTTCTTTTCAGGAAAAGATTGGTATGAAAGCTGGACAGCCTTTAAAAATGAAGATGCAGAACTTCCACACCCCGATTCTTTAACTTATTTGAAAAAAGGATATGACAATATCTATTTCAGTTTCCCGAATCTGCAAGGAGAAAAAGTAAGCCTAACAGATGAAAAATATCAGAATAAAGTCGTGATTGTTCAAATTTTTGGTACTTGGTGTCCTAATTGTATGGATGAAACCAAATTCCTCACAAAATGGTATGATGAAAATAAAGATAGAGGGGTCGAAATTATCGGTTTAGCTTATGAGGCCAAAGATGATTTCGAATATGCCAAAAGCAGAGTTGAGAAAATGATTCGTAAATATGATGTGAAATACGACTTCTTGATTGCTGGCACCAATGATAAAGAAGAAGCTTCTAAGACCCTTCCAATGCTCAATAGTGTAATTTCATTTCCCACCATGATTATTATAGATAAAAATGGAGAATTGGTCAATATTCATACAGGTTTCAACGGTCCTGGAACAGGAAAATACTATGAAGAGTTCGTAGAAGATTTCAATGTTAAAATGGACAGTCTTTTAAGTGAATAATTCATGAATTCTCTTTTAAAAAAATTACTGATTTGTTTTACTCTTTTTGCTTTCACCGGCATATCCTATGCCCAAGAAATAGGTGAGAAATATGAAAGGGAGGAAAAAATAAAACAAAAGGATTTCCCTAAACCTGCATTGGAATTAATTGACCCCATTCTTAAAAAGGGAAAAAGGACTCGATTTTTTAAAGATTACGAAAAAGAAACTTATTTTTTTGAAGTAAAGACTCTATATAAAGATGAAAAAATCAGCATCAAATTTTTTAAAGACGGAAGTCTGCTAGATATAGAAATCCTAAAAGAACTCAAGGAGCTTCCAGAGGAAATACAAGAAAAGTTGAGTCAATACTTTCAATCCAATTATAAAAAGTATAAACTCAATAGAATTCAAATTCAATACAATAGGGAAGAAGAATATGAAGATGGAGAGCTCGAAATAGATGATGATGAAGAATATGTAGAAGAATTTCTTGAAATGGATTTAGAAGACCTTATCATTAAATACGAAATTGAAGCTGAAATTGTAGATGAGGACAATGTGAGAGGCTTTTTTGAATTTCTTTTTAACACCAAAGGGGAAATAGAGCAAATCAAAAATATTATTAAAAGAGCTGATGATAACGTACTTTACTAAGTTTTTATTTATCCTTCTCATAAGCCTTCCATTTCTTGGGAAATCACAAAAAAAACCTTCTATCCGTTGGGAGCCAGGTATCTCAATTACTAAAAAATTAGACTCCAGATGGAGTTACAATTTTTCACTCTCTGGAAGACAACGTTTTACCAACTTTGGAGAAGGAGAAAAAAACCTAAAAACCGACCGATGGGAAGTGAAATCATTTGGTACATATACCCTATTTGGAAGTAAAAAATTAAGTTTAGGCTATATGTATAGAACGGTTGATCCTTTTGAACCTGAAAGTGGTTGGGAGCATAGAATCACGCAACAATTTGCATTCATTACCAATTTTGGTGGCTTCCGATTAGGTAATAAATTTAGAATAGAACAAAGAATCCGTTCAACCAACTATTTAACCAGATTGAGATATGCCATTAGCAATGATTTTCCTTTGCAAGGAGAAAGCTTAGACCCAAAAGAATTTTATTTAATAGGAGGAAATGAATTGGTTTATGCATTTAATGTTCTTGGAGATGAACTGGAAAACAGATTTTCTTTAGGAATTGGCAGGCTAATTCAAGGCGGACAGAAAATTCAATTCTCAGTGGTGAGCATAAATAGCGACTTAATTAGTTCTAATCGAGACCATATCATCCAATTCGAAAGTGTTTATTACTTCAGTTTATAATAAAAGTTTATCCTTAAATCATAGCATAACTTTTCCAAATTTTGACTTTGCTTCTATTGTAACTAATGTGTAAAGACATAATCCCTGATCTCATTTAAATTTGGAAAAGTTTGTTCTCCCTGACAATATATCAGCTTTGTGGAAAACTTTCCCGAATGTCTTCTTGTTTGAATTCTTAAAGCTGTAATTTTGCAGCATCCTCAGGGTGTTAAACAAATTTTGGTGAACCTAACAAGTATGACAATACCGGGTGAAGCAAACCTGTAAAGCCAGGCCTCATCCGCCAGCTGGCGGACCTCGTTTGCCGCTTTACGGCATTCAGGATAACAGTGGAAGGCTGATCGGGCAAGCAGCCCAAATCCTGTAATAATCGGGGTTCACGCAATTTCTTTGATGCTCTGAGGTTTTTTTGGTTAAGTTAGAAGTTTGAAGTGAGAAGCTGGAAGCAAAAAGATTTCAATTCTTATTTAATTTTCATCAAGCCTATTTCAATTTATTTCCTTTTTATTTCAATCTTATTTCCAGCATATCTCCAGTTTATTTCCAGTTTATTTCAATCTTATTTCCAATTTATTTCGACTTATCTCTACTTTATTTCCACCCAATTTCTAATTATTTCATTATAGTCCGGTGCAGACCTTCGGTACTGACCTAATTTCGTGCTACTGCATTCATTAGCCCATCAGCAAATTTATACATCATCAAATCCCCCACTCATCAAAGATGATGCTTATTCCACAACAATTTTATTACTTTTTGCTTTTGGTATTCATATATTCAAGAAAAATAAAATCATACTATGGAAAAATATATACTAATAATCGCATTAAGTGCCATGGCTTTTTTAGGTTATGGTCAAGTACCTCAAGAAGTAGATACTCGTCATTACGAAATAATTGATGCCGTTTCTGCCGATAGAATTGAAAGTGACATTAGAACTCTGGCAGGATTTGGAACAAGAAATACATTCTCCGATACCGTTTCCAATACAAGAGGAATAGGTGCTGCCAGAAGATGGATTAAAGCAGAATTTGATAAAATATCAGAAGA
>QNXU01000013.1 GCA_003973485.1 Bacteroidota bacterium
TGCCTAATTTACCAAATGCGAACAGCTATACTTGGTCTATTCCTAGTTCTTGGACAATAAACAGCGGGCAGGGTTCTAATTCTGTAAGCGTATATGTCAGCAATTGGGTTACAAATCCAACTATCTATGTAAGGCCAAACTGCGGTTATGGGTCTCGAAGTAAAACTTTGGCAGTATCTACATTTACTTTAAATATTACGGGACCCGCAGAAATGCCAGCTGATGGCACATTCAGAAGTTTTTCCACTAATTACTATTCAAATGCGAGCAGTTACACTTGGACTTTCCCATCCGGTTGGGGAATGGGAGCAGGTCAGGGTACCTCAAATGTAACGCTTTATGCAAATCCAGGAGCTTCACCTGGTTATGTTGGGGTAAGCACCCAGATTTGCGGACAGACTGTAAATGGTCAAAAATATATGAATATTGGTTATGGCGGTGGTACACCAGCTTTAATGGCAGAAGAAAACGAAAATTTAATTGATGAAATATTTACTTCTTCTATTAAAATATATCCTAATCCTACAACTAATTGTGTGAAAGTGTTGTCTGATCAAAGCAAGGCTATCGAAAAAGTTGAACTTTATGAAGTAGCCAATGGTCGTCTTTTTGATGTAAAAATCAATAACCAAAATGAAATCAACCTGCTTGAATATCCTTCAGGCGCTTATGTAATAAAGATTTATACCAAGAATCAAGTAACCACAAGAAAATTACTTAAACAATAATTACTATGAAAATGACAAATATTATTTATATGCTTGCTTTAATGTTATTTCCTTCATGTGAGGATAATGTAGATCCAAGCAGTCCAGCAACTTATGATCTTTTCTTCGAGATAAAATTAAATGGAAAAAATATTTTTAGTTATGATGACTATAATATTGACAGTTTAAGCTACACTTTGGATGGTTACACAGATAAGTATCCTTTCACTGGTGCTATAAGCTTCTTTGATAGTCTTTTAGTAATCCAAGAAGCCAGTTCTAAAGGCTTTTCTTTTAGAGAAAATTATGGCCCCATCTTTATTGATTTTGGAAATACAGATATTGATACATTATTGATTTATGGTGAGTGGAATGAGGAAATTCTTCTTACTGATTATATGGAGATTTATTACAATAATGTCAGCATTAAAGTTTATGACCTTAGAGATAATGAAAAATTAAAAAGGGATTTAATTAGTCAAAATCAGTGCTGTCCTATTAATGCTAATAAAAATCCACTTATTATTGAAATAGAAAAAATGAAATAGACATCTAACACTAAATATAGGTCATTGGGCAGATAGTGCTAAAGCTGAAAATGATTACATTTAAGAAAATATGTAGGTCATTGGTAGATTGGAGCCTTGAAACGCCCAACGCCCTATATTATTAACGTTGTGCGGCATACAAAAAAAGCCAACGCTCGGTCAAGCACATTTGGTTTTTGCCAACGCTAAAACCCAACGCAGAAAAACCAAAAGAACTTGCCCTTTTCCACCGCTGAATAAGACGAAATTTCATTAAAAGTTTATATATTTGCATCTGACGCTAATTAATATGAATAAGAAAGCAATTAACAGACTGAAAGTAGTTTTAGTAGAACACGGAAAGACCAATAAATGGCTTGCTGAGAAACTCGACAAAAACGAAACGACTGTTTCAAGATGGTGCACAAATGAGGTTCAGCCTTCTTTGGAAACTTTGATACAAATAAGTGAACTGCTGAACATTGATGTAAAAGAACTGATTTACTCAACTCAAAAAGATTAAACGGATGAAATTAGAACTAAAAATAGAAGATAATAAAATATTTGCCCCATTAAAGGACAAATGGTTAGTGCATACACCGGAAGAAAAGGTTAGACAGACTTACATCTGCCGACTTGTAAATCATTACGGATACTCACTTGACCAAATGCAACAAGAGGTTACTGTTGCCGAAGGCAACAAAAGAGGCACAGGCAGGGCCAGTGCCGATATTGTTGTTTGGAAAAGCAAAGAAGAAGTTGAGAAAAAAGCACCCTCGATTGTAGTTGAGTGCAAAGCTGACAATATTGATATAGTTGAGGGCGATTACTTTCAAGGTTCGCATTATGCTCGTTACGTAAAGTCACCATTTTTTGTGACAACCAATTTAAAGCATACCAAAGTTTTTAAAGTAAACCTTGACGGCTATCCAAAAGACTTGGAAGATGAAATTCTTGATATTCCTACCAATCAAGATTTACAAAGTGAGAAAAAAGTAAAAGACTTATTGACTCAAACCAAGGCATTTACAAGAGACGAGTTCAGTAACCTACTTTTTAGATGCCACAACATAATCAGAAACAACGACAAACTTTCACCAGAAGCAGCGTTTGACGAAACAAGCAAAATTTTGTTTATGAAAATCCGCTATGAGCGGAATCCAGACGAAGACAATATTTTTTCACTAAAGCAATTCAAGAAGCAAGAATCGCAATACGAGAAAAACATTCGACCAATCAACGTAAAACGAAATGGACCAAAAGACGACATTCCGTATATGGATTATTGGTTTGAATTAACCAAAGATGAGTTTAAGGATGATGACCTTTTCGACTCAAACGAAAAGATAAAAATCAAACAAGGAAGTTTTGAAGCGATTGTAAAAGCATTAGAAATTTATAATCTTTCAACAACTTCTGATGACGTAAAAGGAATTGCATTTGAAAAATTTTTAGGCAAAACATTTAGAGGTGAATTAGGACAATTCTTTACGCCAAGAACTGTAGTTGATTATATCGTTGAAATTCTCGACCCACAAGAAGGCGAAACTGTTTGCGACCCTTGTTGCGGTAGTGGTGGATTTTTGATTAAGGCTTTTGAATATGTAAGAAGCAAAATTGAGAACGAAATAAAAGAGGCTAAAGAACAGATAAAGCTAAAATACTATACAGACGAGTATTACAATGCTTCAAAAAAGGAGCAAGAGAAAATTGACCAAAAAGTAAACGACCAATTTACGCTACTCAATTCTGAACTTGACATTTTAAATCCTGAAAGCCGTTTAAGACGACTTTCCTACGATTGCATTTTTGGAACGGATGCCAACCCAAGAATGGCACGAACTGCAAAAATGAATATGATAATGCACGGTGACGGACACGGTGGCGTTCACCATCACGATGGACTTCTTAATGTAAACGGAATTTTTGATGGTCGTTTTGATATTATTTTAACCAATCCGCCTTTTGGCGCAAGGGTTGAAAAATCTTTAAAAATTACCGAACAAGACAAATACACAGATACCGAGCGAATTGCCAAATATAAAGAGCGTTATGGTGAAGAGTACACCAAAGCATTGAAACAAATCAATGACAATATTGGAAAGCCTGTTTTAGGTTTATTCGACACAGGCAAAATGAGCAGTTTAACGGAGGTGCTTTTTATAGAGCGTTGTCTTGACTTGCTTAAACCAGGCGGGAGAATGGGTATTGTTTTACCAGAAGGCGTTTTGAATAATACTAAACTTCAAAAAGTACGAGATTATGTAGAGGGCAAGGCAAAAATCATCAACATTACTTCTATTCCGCAAGACGTGTTCATTGCTTCGGGTGCGACAGTAAAACCAAGTTTGCTATTCTTTAAGAAGTTTACAGAAGAAGAAGCAAAACAATATGCTTCTATTCTTAAAACAGCAAAAACAAATGCCAAAAATAAATACAGTAAGGAAATTGCAGACTTGCAGGAAAAGATAAAAACAAGAGGTCTTGACAAAGACGAGAAGAAAGAACTGCGAGATAAACTAAAGCAAGTACAGCAACAAATGGAAGATGAAATAAAATTGGAAGTGAAAACCAATTTTGATTATGAAATCCCAATTGTAGAAGTTGAAAAAGCAGGAATAAGCACCACAGGTGCAAAAATTGAAAACGAATTAGAACCAGTCGCAAAGGAGTTCACTAAATACCGTATTGAAAAACAATTGTGGAACGAACATTATACCACAGTACAATACGCAGAATATGACGATAAATTCCAGCGAGTAGTGGCATTTGGAGAACCAGAAACATTTTATACGAAGTATGCAAAAATCAATCAATAACACTATGGAATGGTTTAAAACAGTCCCATTCAGTGATGTTGTGTTATGGGATGTAAAACGCTATTCGTTTGAGAAAATTCAATCACAATACCCTATTGTAAAATTGGGAATGCACATTCAAGAAGAAAGCCATAAAGTAAAATTGGCAGATTCCCCTGATAAAGAATTTGGCATTTTAGGCGTAAATAACAAAATAGGCATTTTTGATGCTTACAAAGAAAAGGGAGCTAACATTAACCAATCCTACAAGAAAATGGAAAAAGGTTGGTTGGCTTACAATCCGTATCGTGTAAATGTGGGTAGTATTGGATTGCGAACCGAAGAACACGAAAACGAATACATTAGTCCTGCTTATGTTGTGTTTAGTTGCAAAGAAACTTTGTTGCCTGATTTCCTTTTTAAATTGTTTAAAACAGAACGCTTTAACAAAGTTATCAATGCCAGTACTACAGGCTCGGTAAGGCAAAACCTAACCATTGATATTTTAAAATCATTGGATATTCCTTTACCCCCAATTGAGGTACAGCAAAATATATTAAACAAGTTTTATGCAAAACAGAACAATGCTCAAGACTTAGAACTTGAAATTGAACAAAAGCAAAAAGAAGTAGAAGAAATTCTAATTAAAGAATTACATCTAGAATTTCCAAAGGAACAAGAAAAGAAAATTGGCATATACTTTAGTCAATTCTCGGAAGTTAGCAGATGGGATGTTTGGGTTAATGAAGAGAATGGAACGAGTGTAAAATATAGAAATGGTACTTTACAAGAATTAGTAATAGGAAGCCCAATGTATGGTGCAAATGTTAAGTCAATTGACGAAGAAACGGATGTCAGATATATAAGGATTACAGATATAAATGAAGACGGAACTCTCAATGATGACATTGTTTCAGCTGAAAAAGTAGAATCCAAATACCTATTAGATGAAGATGATTTTTTAATTGCTCGTTCAGGTAATACTGTTGGTAAAACATTTTTGTATAAGCCATTTATTGGTAAAGCAATTTTTGCAGGATATTTAGTAAAATACAAACTAAATCATCAAAAAGTTATACCTGAATATCTTTTGTATTTTACAAAAAGTAAAATATTTAAAAATTGGATAAGAAGTAATCAAAGAATATCAGGACAACCAAATATAAATGGACAAGAATATTTGTTTTCACCAATTGTAATACCGCCTATTTCTGTTCAAAATGAAATTGTGAATAGAGTCAAAACAAAGAAAGATGAAATTCAAAATCTGAAAAATAGTGTTTCTGACTTATTAACTGCCAGTTACAAGAACATTGAAAAAAGCGTTTTTGAGTTATGAGGCTAGAAAAACTTAAAATTAATACACGTTTTAAGAATTTGGAAAATTTTGAAATAGATTTTTCAAACAAAGAAGGTATTACAGTTTTGATTGGCAACAATGGAAGTGGAAAGAGTAATATTTTAGAAGCCATTAGTAGCGTTTTTGCAGGCTTGTATGATAATAAATACAACCCAAGCTTCAACTATGAACTTTCATATACGAAAGACACTTATAATGTTCAAGTGAAATTTGAAAATGGTACTTATGAAAGCAAAGTAAATGGCACTGATACGGCTTTAAAATCAGAACATTTACCAAGTCAGTTAATAAGTTCTTATAGCGGAGAAGAAAGCCGACTTTGGGAAACCTACTACAAACCATTTTATGATGAATACACCAAAGCTCTTAAAGGAGCATCAATTCCTGATTCAGAGTTAATTTACATCAATAAATATTATTGGAACATTGCTCTTTTAGTACTACACTTTTACGATTTTGAAACATCAGATGATGTTCGGAAATTTTGTCAAGAAACACTCGGAATTCAAACAATAAACTATATTCAATTTGATTTTAATCTATCGAAATTGGAAACTTGGTTGAAAAAAAGAAACCCAGTCACCAATATGTTAATGGTTTTGAACCCAGAAAAGGAATCAACTGTACGGGTGTCTTTAGACGAGTTTAAGCAAAAATTTGATTTTATTGATAGAGTTGACTTGTTCAAATATCTAGCTGCGGCATTTATGCCAAAGGATGATAAAGTAATTACCAAAATTGAAATAGACTACAACACAGGATTAAAAGCTGAAAGTCTTAGCGAAGGCGAAAAGAAGCTTCTGCTCATTATGTTGATTTTGGAAGTAATTGGAGACGAAAATTCTTTGATACTTCTTGACGAGCCAGACAGCCACATTCACCTTTCCAATAAAGAACAAATTGAACAACTTTTAAAAGCCTATTCAAACCGAGAGAATATAATTACGACTCACTCGCCAACACTTACGCACAATTTTGATTTGAAACACATAACAATGCTTTCTAAAAAAGCAAATAATGATGCCCAAGTAGAAGCAATGGAAAAGCAAAAGATTGTGTATGAGTTAACAAAGGGAATATGGAGTTATCAAGAGCAAAATATTTTCTTGAATTCAAACAAGGATATTCTACTTGTTGAGGGAAAATATGATAAAATATACATTTCTGAGGCAATTAAGAGGTTAGGGAAATTCAAAAAATATCAAAATTTAGAATTTGAATACTTGCCAATGGGTGGCGCTGAGGGATTAGAAAATTTCATTGACAAATTCACGCCTAAAAAGGGTCAAAAAATAATAGCTCTACTCGACAGAGATAGTGATGGTAAAAAACCAATCGAAACAGTCTTAAAGAAGCAAATAGACATAAATGCTTTCGATTTTGAAAAGAATAAAAATATTTTTCTAGCACTTTATCCAAAGACAAAAAATTGGAAAACAAGTAATTTTGTGGTTGAAGACTATTTTAAAAGGAAAATTTTTGCTGACAAAGCGATTGAGTTAATTAAAAAGAAAGAGTTTGATACATTCAAAACATTTCCAAATGATGTTAAGAAAAGAGTAAAAGAAATAATACCAAAAGAATGTCAAAAGCCATCATTTCAAGACAAAGAATTTAATGGTTTCAAAGTTTTGTTAGACAAGCTAATTGAAATTAAGAAAGTGAAATAATGCCAACGCTAAAAGCCATACACATTTGCAATTCGCACCAGCCAGCGATGCAACCAAAAATTGCAAAAGAGTATGTCTTTGCCAACGCTGACAGGCGACCGAAAAAAAAGTACGACCGCACAACAACTAAGCATTCGTGTGGTCGGTACGACCCAACATGAATGCAATGTTGAGCGAATCAGAGGCTAGCAAGAACTACAGGCCCCTATGGGAAAACGAAGTATGGATGGTGAATATCAAGGCTCAAAAGCGGGTGCTTCTAAGCATGAG
>QNXU01000080.1 GCA_003973485.1 Bacteroidota bacterium
GCCAAGTTGAAGCCCTTTCTTATTTAAATAGTTTAAAAAATCGCTTTTATCTGTTGCAACACTCCGAAATATATAAAGTTGATCAACCTCGGCTTCAGTAAGGGGTATCGCATTCAAATCAGGTAAGTTGCCTTTTTTGTCAGGTATTGGATCACCATGCGGATCAAATTTTGGGTATTCAAGAAAGAGTTCCAGTCTTTCTGTGAGTAGTGGCGAATGTACATGCTCCAACTGCTCAGCAATATCATGTACTTCATCCCATTTAAAATTGAGTACTCTCACAAGAAAAGTTTCCCAAAGTCGGTGTTTTCTTATCAGTTGACGAGCCAGCAGATTGCCCTCCTTACTCAATATCAGCTTGCTCTTATTCTCTAATAACCCTTTTTCATGTAGCCGCCTAACCATGTTTGATACTGATGCAGGGTTGTTTTGCAGTCTTTCGGCTACAGCACTCACAGTCGTTTTGCCATTCTTGTCACATAAAGAATAGATGGTCTTGATATAATTCTCAACTGTAGATGATTCGTTTTTCATAATTTAGATTAATCTAAAATTTTACTTTGACAAAACAAATTTATAAGTTTGTCTAATCAATATTTAAAAATATGATTAATATAAAAATTAAGGTTTTACCGGTTATTTGTTTCATGGCCGCCATCATTTACAGCTGTGATGAGGTTTTTCCGGAAGCACCGGCCGAAAATGAGCTACTTGACGGACCCATAGGTGCGCTCTCCTTTTCAGAGCAAAACCGGTTTTTGGCTGGAGATGTGGCATTCAATGATGAAATATTCACACCCGAAAGCGGATTAGGCCCTATGTTCGTAGCTACTTCTTGTGGAAGTTGTCATCCGGGTGATGGTAAAGGCCATCCTTTTACGACTCTTACAAGGTTTGGCCAGACTTCTCCCGGCCAAAGCACCGATTTTCCTGCGGGTGCTCCCCAGCTTCAAAACCGGGCTATACCAGGTTTTGAGCCAGAAAAACTAACTTTGGGCACACCTTTTATGAAATTCACCCCTCCGGCAGTTACCGGGCTTGGTTTATTAGCAGCACTTACTGATGAACAAATCCTGAAGAATGCCGACCCTGATGATGTGGATGGAGATGGAATATCAGGGATTCCCAATTATATTGATCCACCCGATTACTTCCAACCAAAATGGTTTCACCAGGCAGTCAACGCGCAATTCATCGGTCGTTTTGGAAAGAAAGCCGCAGCTATAGATTTGTTGCAGCAGACCGCTACCGCTTATAATCAGGATATGGGTGTCACTTCTACGTTTGAGCCCTTAGATGTGGCCACAGACCTATCGGTCGATCCTGAAGTTAGTGACCAGACCATTCGGGAGGTGGTATTCTACTTGAGTACACTCAAAGCACCTATCCAAAGGGATCCGGAGACTTATAATGTCATCCAGGGGCAACAAATCTTTACTGATATCAACTGTGGCTCATGTCATATTCCCTCCTGGACAACACCTGAATCTGACATTCCGGCTCTCAGCAATAAGACTTTTCATCCTTATACGGATTTATTGCTCCATGACATGGGGCCAGAACTGGACGATGGGGCCACTGAAGGGTCAGCAGAAACGTATGAATGGCGAACTCCTCCGCTCTGGGGCTTGGGCCTGTCACCTGATTCGCAAGGAGGTGAGTTTTTTCTCATGCATGATGGCCGAGCCAAAAGTATTGAAGAAGCCATTTTAATGCATGGTGGAGAGGCAAATGATAGCCGGGGTAGCTTTGAGCAGTTGAGTGATATTGACAAACAAAAGCTTTTGACATTCCTAAAGTCACTTTAAGATGGACAGGAAAACATTTTTGAAACTGGCAGGGAGTTCGTGTTTAGCGATTGCTGGAGTCCCGATGTTACTTTCTGGGTGCACCTCAGTGCACCGGGTAAATACAATAGCCAGAGACAACAGGCTCACCGTCTCAAAACAAGAATTTATTGAAGGGGTGGAAAAGCCAAGAGAAGTCGTGCTGGTGCGAGAGCTATCACTGGCTTTTCCTATTGCATTATACAGGCTCTCAGCAGATGATTACATGGCACTCTGGATGGAATGCACCCACCAGGGCTGTGAGGTAAATGCACAACCACACTATCTGGTATGCCCATGCCATGGGAGTGAATTTGATGCCAAGGGGAATGTGGTACAAGGCCCGGCAGAAACGAATCTTAAAAACTTTAAAGTAAACACAGATCATGAAAACATCTTCATCTATTTATAAAATTGGTGGCTATCTGCTGGTGCTGATTTGTTTAAATCATGTAGCATTTGCCCAAAAGTCAGACAGCTCTCAGTTGCTACTGAATATGGACGCGGTTTACAACCGGCCTTTTCTGCAAGCAGGAAGTTTTCCGGTAGCAATTGGGGGTTATATTGAAGCACAGGGAGAATACTTTGTGTCCGATGGCATTACCGAGGGTGTCTCTTTTAAAATTCCGAGAATGACCCTGTTTGTATCTTCCACCATCACTGAGCGGATTAAATTTCTCTCGGAAATAGAATTTGAAGAAGGTACCAAAGAGATCAACATTGAGTTTGCCGCTCTTGATTTTGAATTTCATCCATTACTTAATTTCAGGGGAGGGATTATCATGAACCCAATTGGGGCATTTAATCAAAATCACGATGGCCCGAGGTGGGAGTTTGTAGACAGACCAATCTCTGCCACTACTATTATCCCGGCTACTTTCAGTAATGTAGGCTTTGGATTGCACGGAAAGACCTATCAAAAGCAATGGGTATGGGCCTACGAAGCTTATGTGACCAATGGTTTTAATGATCAGATAGTGGCGAATAGTGAAGGCCGAACCTGGCTGCCGGCTGCCAAAGAAAATGTAGATCGTTTTGAGGAAAACTTCAATGCCGTTCCACTTATCACGCTTAAGACGGCTATTCGCCACCGGAAAATCGGGGAAATAGGCTTGTCATGGATGGGTGATGTGTATAACAAGTACGAAGAAGACGGACTTTTATTAGATCAAAAAAGGAGACTGGATGTAGTGGCAATTGATTTTAATACTTCCGCAATAAAAAACCTGGATATTACGGGAGAATGGGTATGGGCATTTGTAGACGTTCCGGCTACTTACTCCCAGCAGTTTGGAAGCCAACAACAAGGCGGGTTTATAGATTTTGTTTATACCGTTTTAAAGCGTGAAATGTTCGGTTGGGAAAATGCCAGAATTAACCTGGCCTTACGGCTTGAACATGTGGATTATAACGTAGGATCATTTGAAGAGACAGGAGGAAACATTCATGATGACTTACAGGCAATTGTACCAGCCATTAGCTTCAGGTCTTCATCTCAAACAGTGATCCGCGTCAATTACCGGTATATATGGGAGACAGATTTGTTGGGCAATCCGACAGCCAAAACAGCAGGATTCCAGATAGGCATTTCCAGCTATTTTTAGTAGGTATCCTAACGTATTAACCGTTTAATACTAACAATCTTGAGAAAACACCTGCATTAACCTGAAGATGAAACTTTGCAATACCCTTGCATTGAATTAATCCGTATATTTGTGTCAGTGAAAATTACATGCTACATATTGAGTTTCTACTTCATGGCCCTGGCGGGGGTAGCCTGTGCGGATACTGTACCGCAGCGGGATACTTCAGAAAACATCTCGGTAGTTAATACTGCTGATAATAATCATGACCATGACCAAAATCAGGGGTGGGACGGTTGTTCTCCTCTATGCGTATGCCATTGTTGCCATGTACATTTTTTATCTCCAGCAGGGCTTGATTTCACGCAGCTCGTGAAACTACCTGTGGTTTACACTTCTTATATTCAGGATTTCAGCAGCATTGAAATCTCTGGTTTTCTCAAGCCTCCAATGTCATGATTTTCCGGGTTTAGCAGGATCAGTATGTCTGACCGATAAAGTCTTTCTTAAGATGAAAGGTCTTTAATCATCCTGATAATTTGCTAAACACCTCTTCACCTGCCTTTTGAAAAAAGGCACCCCTTTATTCATGTTCAATTCTATTTGTACAGCTTGAAAAAATTGAATAAAAACAAATCAAAAAAAAGGAAAAAGAGAAGGAAGAAAATCACTGCTAAAAAAATTCTAAAGTGGTTTTTTATTGTGTTGACTTGCCTGATCCTCCTAGCGGGGCTCGCAGCTCGTTTGCACCACTATTTCTCTGTCCATGTCAAATAATTTAAAGTCGTATGATCAATAAAATCATTTCTTTTTCAATAAAGAATAAATTCATCGTGGGCCTGCTTACATTGGCGCTCATAGGGGTGGGGATCTACTCCATGTCCACAATCAATCTGGGCTCAGTACCTGATATAACAAATAACCAGGTACAGGTAATGACTGTGTCTCAAAACCTTGCCACAGAAGATATAGAACAGTTTGTCACCTACCCTGTGGAATTAGCCATGGGGAATCTGCCGGGCGTTACAGAAATTCGTTCCGTATCCCGTTTTGGGTTATCTGTAGTTACCATCGTATTTGAAGACGAGATGGGGATATACAAACCCCGGCAATTGGTACAGGAAAAGCTTAATGAGGTTAGGGATAAAATCCCCGAGAAATTTGGTAGTCCATCTATGGGGCCTATAACCACCGGACTGGGTGAAATATACCAATATACTATCAAGCCTAAGCCAGGATATGATACTGTTTATACTCCCACAGAACTACGTACAATTCAGGATTGGATTGTAAAACGTCAGATGACTTTGGTGGATGGCGTGGTAGATGTCAATGCTTTTGGCGGTAAAATCAAACAGTATGAAATCGCCATTAACCCAGAAAAATTAAACGCCATCAATGTATCCATCTCTGAGGTCTTTGATGCTTTGCAGCGAAATAATGTAAATACCGGAGGTGCATACATTGAAAAGAATAATATGGCCAACTTTATCCGGGGAGAAGGCCTTGTGCGTTCACTTGATGACATTAGGGAAATCGTTATTAAAAATGAAACTGGAATTCCCATCACTATTGGTGATGTAGCTGAAAAGGTTCATTTCGGTAATCAGGTGCGCTATGGTGCTTTTACTCAGGATGGACAAGAAGCAGTAGGTGGGATGGTACTGATGCTCAAAGGATCAAATCCTAATTTTGTGATCCAGAATGTGCAGGAGCGTATGAAAAAAGTGCAGAAGTCTTTACCAGAAGGCTTGGAAATAAAACCATTTCTCGACCGTAGTAATTTGATTGAACGTACAACAAGTACAGTACAAACCAATTTAATTGAAGGAGCCCTAATTGTAATTTTTGCTTTGGTCATTTTATTAGGTAGCGTGAGAGGTGGAATTATCACTGCTACCACTATTCCACTTTCCCTTTTATTTGCCTTTATTTTAATGAAGCAATTTGGGGTATGGGCAAACCTGATGAGTTTGGGAGCCATTGATTTTGGGATTATCATTGATGGAGCCGTAATTATTATTGAGGGAACTGTTTATGAAATACAGAAACGGATTCGATCAGGAAAAGTAAGGTTCAATCAAGGGGTAATGGATGAGGTGGCTTTTGAGTCCGGAAGTACCATGATGGGCTCTGCCTTTTTTGGACAGATTATCATCCTCATTGTATTCGCCCCTATTCTATTCCTCACCGGTGTGGAAGGTAAGATGTTCCAGCCGATGGCCTACACTTTTGGATTTGCCATGATTGGTGCCATTTTCCTTTGCCTGACGTATGTACCGATGATGTCGGCCTTATTCATGAAGCCTATTCAAAATAAAAAGAATTGGTTTGGTAGATTTGAACGCGGTTTAGAGAGGGTAAGCGATAAAATTATTAATGCAATTCATAATGCCTACCTACCCCTATTAAAGGGGGCTTTACGCTTCAAAATGCTTGTTATTATCTTAGCAATTGCTTTACTCGGAATTGCAGGTTATACATTTTCTAAAATGGGAGGTGAATTTGTACCTCAGCTAGATGAGGGAGATATTGCTATGCAAGCATTAGTACGACCTGGAAGTGCTCTGAGTGAAACAATTGATGTTTCTAATAAAATAGAGAATCTACTGTTAGATAATTTTCCTGAGGTTAAAACGGCTGTGGCTCGTATCGGTGTAGCCGATATCCCTACTGATCCTATGCCAATGGATATTGCAGATATGTTTATCATTCTCCAAAAAGATATGGATAAGTGGACTAGTGCAGAAACAAAAGAGGAACTCATAGCAAAAATCAAGGACTTACTTGAAAAAGAACTCACGGGGGTAAACCTTGTTTTTAGTCAGCCTGTAGAACTTAGGTTTAATGAATTATTGACAGGGGTAAGAGAAGATGTGGCGGTTAAATTGTATGGTGAGGATTTGGATTTGCTCAACGAGAAGAAAGATAAAATGGCAGAACTTATCCAAACTGTACCAGGTGTGGGAGATGTCAATCCAGAGAGAACCTCTGGTCTTCCACAGATGACGGTTCGCTATAACAGAAAGAAAATCGCTCAATATGGTCTGGACATTCAAAAGCTCAATGAGTATGTAAGTTCCGCTTTTGCAGGAGGCGTGGCAGGCGTGATCTTTGAAGGCGAAAAGCGATTTGATATGGTGATACGTTTTGATGAGGCTCATCGGAAAGGCATTGAGGACTTAAAAACCTTGTACATCGATTTACCTGATGGCACACAAGTTCCAATAAAGGAAGTAGCAGATATTAAATATGTACCAGGTCCAATGCAGATTTCTCGCGATAATACTTTTCGGAGAACTTATGTGGGGGTAAATGCAAGGGGAAGAGATGTGGAATCAGTAGTGACCGACATCCAAGAAAAGTTGGATGCTGAACTAGATTTGCCCCCTGGGTATTACATTACCTATGGAGGTGAATTTGAAAACTTGAAAAGAGCCAAAAAAAGATTAATGATTGTAGTGCCTATTGCCCTTTTCTTAATATTTGTTTTACTCTACTTTGCCCTAAAATCTTTCTCTCAATCCATTATGATTTATATAGCCATTCCATTGGCTGCAATTGGTGGGATATTCGCACTCTGGATACGGGATATGCCTTTTAGTATTTCTGCTGGAGTCGGGTTTATCGTGCTATTTGGGGTAGCAGTTTTGAATGGGTTGGTATTAATCAATCGGTTCAATTCATTGAAAGAAGAAGGTATTACAAGCATCAAAGACCGAATTTTAACAGGAACCAAAGAAAGAATCAGACCTATTATGCTTACTGCGACAACCGATATTTTTGGATTTTTACCGATGGCATTTTCAGCATCTGCCGGTGCAGAAGTACAGCGACCTTTGGCTACTGTGGTAATCGGTGGTATGCTCTCGGCTACTTTGTTGACACTAGTAGTGCTACCCGTTTTATATACCTTGGTAG
>QNXU01000015.1 GCA_003973485.1 Bacteroidota bacterium
TGCAATGTCCATTAAATGCCCTTTTTTAGTGATTATTTTAATGCTTTTTCCACCTAAAACATAGGCAGCATTTGTTACTTCTCCATGAGATAGAAAAAAAGCGGCTTCTTTGTTTAACAAATTGAAATCTTGAGCAATTTTCCCTTTTAATGAACTTATATCAGTTTTTTTAAGGGGTTCATTACCCAATTTTATTTTAAATAAATCTCGTTGAAGAATTCGCTGACTTAAATTTTTAAGCACTTTGTCTTTATTGTTTTCCCAAACCTTGATAGCGTGCCATATATCAGAATCATCAAGTTTGGAAAATTGATGAACGATTTCAGGATTCTCTTGAAATTCTTCCAAAGTGAAATCATTTTCCAAAAAATATTTTAGCGCAGGTGAGATATTGTCTAAACTGTGTACTTCTTTTGCTCTGCTCATCAGATGAACTAACATTCTTTCAGCACTTAAGGCCGTTTTGTGTAAATATACCTGCCAATACATCAATCTTCTGGCATTAAGGAAATTTTCAATACTGTAAATGGCTTTTTCTTCCACTACAATTTCATCCTCTATCACGTCCAAATGGCTAATGATTCTATCCACGCTTATATTTCCTTCGGAAACCCCAGTGTAAAATGAATCTCTATTGAGGTAATCTAAACGATCTACATCCAGCTGACTAGATATCAATTGGTGAAAGAATTTTCTTTTGTAGCTGTTTTTAAACATTGCTATTGCAGTATCTAATTTGCCCGAAAATTCTTTGTTGAGCATTTTCATGAATTGTAAAGAGATGTTTTCATGCGTTATACCTTTTATCAAGCTATATTCCAGTGCATGCGAAAATGGTCCGTGCCCAATATCATGAAGAAGAATGGCTATTTGAGCAGATTCATATTCTACCTCATTAATGTTTACACCCTTTTCTTTTAAGTGATCTAGTGCTACGCCCATTAAATGAGTTGCGCCCAATGCATGGTGAAAACGAGTGTGGGTGGCGCCTGGGTAAACCAATTCGCTCAAACCCAATTGCCTTATCCTGCGTAAGCGTTGGAAATAAGGATGATTAAAAATTCTGAAAAGTAATTCACTTTTTATTGTAATGAATCCATAAATCGGATCGTTTACCTTTTTTAACTTTTTCAAATCAACTAATTTTAAAGGCTCAAATATATACTATGCAAAATTATCAAATCTTATGGGCAGATGACGAAATAGATCTGTTAAAACCCCACATTATTTTTTTAGAGAACAAAGGTTATCAAATTACTCCGGTAAATAATGGTTCGGAGGCAGTAGATTTATGTAAAGAACAAAAATTTGATGTGGTTTTCCTAGATGAGAATATGCCTGGAATGACAGGATTGGAAGCTTTGAGCCTAATTAAAAGTAACAATCCGAATACTCCCGTTGTGATGATTACTAAAAGTGAAGAGGAATATATCATGGAAGAGGCAATCGGCTCTAAGATTGCCGACTATTTGATTAAACCACTCAATCCTAATCAGATATTGCTTTCAGTAAAGAAGATTTTGGATAATAAGCGTTTGGTAACTGAGAAAACAAACCAAAGTTATCAGCAAGATTTCAGAAATATTAGCATGGCTTTTGGTGATGATATGGATCATCAAGAATGGGCTGAAATGTACAAAAAGCTTGTTTATTGGGATTTGGAAATTGATGAAACAGATGATCAGAGTATGTCTGAAGTTTTGGCTATGCAACATGTTGAAGCCAATACAAATTTTGCAAAATTCATTGATGAAAATTACGAAGATTGGCTGAATGAATACCAAGATGAGGCACCACTTTTAAGCCATAAATTAATGGAAGAAAAAGTATTTCCAAAAATGGGAGAGGAACCAGTTTTTTTCATTGTGATTGATAATTTACGTTTTGACCAATGGAAATTAATAGAGCCTGAAATTTTGAAATATTTTAATATTGAAGAAGAGGATAGTTATTATTCAATTTTACCGACTACTACTGCCTATGCTAGAAATTCAATTTTTTCAGGACTAATGCCAGATGAAATGGCTAAAAAGCATCCAGATCTTTGGGTGACGGAAGACGATGATGAAGGTAAAAATAATTTTGAGGATAAATTTCTTGAAAGGCAGTTGAAACGGAAAAATGTTCAAGGCAAATTCACTTACAATAAAATAGTCAATGTAAATCAAGGAAAACAAGTATTAGATCATGTATCTGCCATGATGGATCATGATTTAAATGTGTTGGTTTATAATTTTGTAGATATGCTTTCCCATGCCAGAACGGATATGAAAATGATCCGGGAATTGGCGCCAGATGAATCAGCCTATCGTTCTTTGACCAAAAGCTGGTTTTTACATTCTCCTTTGCTGGAATTATTGAAGAGGGTTTCCACAAAGAAAGCTAAGGTTGTAATCACCACAGATCATGGCACTATAAGGGTAAAGAAGCCATTTAAAATTGTAGGCGATAGAAATGTAAATAGTAATTTAAGATATAAACAAGGTAAAAATCTTGGTTATAAAACTAATAATGATGTTTTAGAAGCACCTAAACCCGAACGCTTTCATTTGCCAAAAATTAATGTGAGTACTTCCTATGTATTCACCAAAGGTGAAAGCTTTTTTGCCTATCCTAATAATTATAATTATTACGTAAATTACTTTAAAGATACCTTTCAGCACGGAGGAGTTTCAATGGAAGAAATGATAATTCCCATTATTTCCTTAACTTCGAAAGATGGAAAGTGAAATCTCTGAAAACATATCATTTTCGGACATAAATTTGCATGATTTGCCTCAGATAGTTTCTGAAATTTATGATTTTGGGAAAGATTATAAGATTTGGTTGTTCAAGGCTGAAATGGGTGGAGGAAAAACTACTTTTATTAGTCAGCTTTGTGATTATTTAGAAGTGGAGGATCATGTGAGCAGTCCAACATTCGGCTTGGTAAATGAATATAATTCTGCCAAAATAGGAGAAATCTATCATTTTGATTTCTATAGAATTAAAAATGAGCAAGAAGCCTTTGAAATTGGGGTGGAAGATTATTTTTACTCTGGCGCGCTTTGTTTGATAGAATGGCCAGAAATGGTACCTTCTTTTATTCCTGATCAATTTTTATTGATTGAGATTACCCTTTCCAATCAGCAGACTAAAAGGAATTTTAAAATAAGTAAGCATGGCTAAGGAGATTTCAAGAAAGGGTTTTGATGTTTTGGCACGTAAAGGTGCCCTTTATCCACAAGAAGAATTATTGGCAGTAGAAAGAGGTAAAAATGCCATGCAAATTGGAATTCCTAATGAGATTTCCTTACAAGAAAAGAGAGTTCCGCTTACGCCAGGGGCAGTTGCATTATTATCCAATAATGGGCATGAAGTGATAGTGGAAAGCGGAATGGGTTTAAGCAGTAATTTCACCGATAATGAATATAGTGATGCAGGTGCCAAAATAGTTTATTCCTCTAAAGAAGCATTTGAAGCACAATTAGTAGTTAAGATTGAACCGCCAGTTAAAAAGGAAATTGAAATGTTCAAGCCAGGCAGTTTTTTGATTTCTGCTCTACAAGTTGGGCAATTGAATAAAGAATATTTTCAATTGCTTAATGAGAAAAGAATTACAGCCATAGGAATTGAATTAATTGAAGATAAAGTAGGAGGAATGCCGATGGTGAGGGCAATGAGTGAAATTGCGGGTATTTCTGCAATTCAAATTGCTACTGAATTATTAAGTAATTTGAATAATGGCAAAGGCATTATTTTAGGAGGGATTACTGGTGTTAGACCTACCAAAGTGGTGATTCTCGGTGCAGGAACGGTAGGTGAATATGCTGCTCGTGCTGCATTAGGCTTAGGAGCAAATATAGAAATCTATGATAATCATTTATATAAGCTAAGAAGAATCAAGCATGCTATTGGTCAGCCGATTCATACCAGCTCTATGGATACTGTAATGTTAAGTGATTCTTTAACTGAAGCAGATGTTTTGATTTGTGCGGTTAGAGCCGAAAAGGGTAGGAGTGGTTGTATAGTGACTGAAGAAATGGTGATGAATATGCGCAAAAATGCAGTGATTATTGACGTAAGCATTGATCAAGGCGGTTGTGTGGAAACTTCTGAAGTTACTTCACATGATAATCCTACCTTTAAGAAGTATGATGTGATTCATTATTGTGTTCCTAATATAGCATCAAGAGTTTCAAGAACTGCGAGCAATGCAGTCAGCAATATATTAACGCCCATGCTGCTGCAAGCTGGAGATGTTGGAGGAATAGAAGAAATGATATTTACCCATTCATGGTTTATGAAAGGCGTTTACACCTATAAAGGAAGTTTAACTAATATGCATATTGCCAAAAAATTCGACTTGAAATATAAAGAATTGAGTTTGTTGATGGCGGCTAGATTTTAGGACAACCTAAACCCTATTAAAAGCATATCATCCACTTGTTCTTCAGTGCCTTTCCAATTCTCGACCATTTCTTTTATATGTCTTTCTTGCATTCGAATTGTTTCCTGATGAATAGAGTTTAAATTTCTCCTCAAGCGCTTTATTCCTAATTTTTTGTCTTTTGAACCACCAAATTGATCCTGAATTCCATCTGAAAATAGGTAAAACATCTTTGGGCTATCAATTGAAATTCTATGATTTGTAAATTTCATTTTTTGATGACTAATAAAACTTTCACCTATTGAGTATCGATTATCTTTTATAATATTTAATTCTCTATTTTCGAAATAGATCAATTTATGTCCTGCACCTGAAAATTGAAGTTTGTCATCCTCTATAGCGCAGAGACCAATTTCCATCCCATCATTACCATAACTTCCGTCTTGCTTTAGCATTATTCTCAGTCTTCTGTCCATTTCAGTTAAAATTTCAGCAGGCTGACTAAAATCCAACTCAATAATTACTTGAGATAGAAGAGAATCTGCAATCATACTCATAAAGGCACCCGGGACACCATGACCAGTACAATCAATGGAAGCAATAAATTTGATTTCTTTTCCATTCACGGATTTCTGATGAAACCAATAGAAATCACCGCTTACAATATCCCTAGCTTTATAAAATATGAAAGATTCAGGTAATGCTTTTTTGATGATTTTTAAATCAGGTAAGAGAGAGTTTTGAATTTTTTGGGCATAGTTGATACTATCAGTCACATCTTGATTTCTTTTTTCTAATTTACTATAGGCTTCTGACAGTTGATCTCTATGCGTTTCTATTTCTTCTTTTTGACTTTTGAGCTCTTCTGTCATTTCTCCCAACTGAAAATTTCTTTCTTCTATTTCTTTATTTTGAGAGTTTAATAGGGTTAATGCCTTTTGTTTTAATCGATTTCTACTGATATAAACTGCTAAAGATAATGCCAAAAGTAAAAGAATAATTAATGAACCTATAATGACAATATTTTTTTGAGTGATGGACTCCTTGCTCAATTGTCGCTCCTGCTTTAGAATGTTTATTTCTGCTTCTCGCTGTTTGGCTTCATATAATTCCTGAAGTTCTAAGAATTTCTCCGTAGTTTGCTCACTGTAAATTTTGTCATTTGTATCCACAAAATTCTTTAAATCATTATATGCTTTAATAGGATTTCCTAAAGTTTTATGAATACTACTTCTCAGTTCGTATCCTTTTCTTAGATAATAGTTAGATTCCGATTTTTTCGCACTATTAATGGAGGAATCAGCAAATTGTAATGCATTCTTATACTGATTTTTCTTTACATATATATTTGAAATGGTGAGGTAAGCTTCACTTATGGCAGCATAATCTGCATCTGATGTGTATTGAATTTCTAAGCCTCTTAGAAGGTAAATCAAGGCTTTGTCAAAATCATTATTTTTCTCTAAAGCTACACCATAATTGATATAAGCAATAGATCTGATGTATTCTTCACTTTCTTCTTCAAATTCAATGGCTTTTTCAGCGTAATACTCAGCCGAATCGTATTCTTCCATTCGAACATACATATCGGCTATGTTTAATAAACCGATCATCTGATCTTGAGGAAGATTATTTTCTTTTGCATACTGAATATTGTATCTATAATATTCTAAAGCTTTGCTGTAATTCCCCATTTCATCATAAATAAGGGCAAGGTGGGTAATGATATAATCAATTAGCTTTTCATTTTCAAAATCTTTGGCAATTTCATAAGCCTCTAAATTTATTTTCAGGGCTTTGTCAAGGGCTCCTAAATTATAATAGGAGTGAGCAATCATGGCTTTACCGTAAACAATGTTAGTGGTGTCTTTCTTATTTTTGGCTAATTCAAGTAATTGTTCTGCGTAAGAAATTGCTTTATCATTATCATTGAACTGATATTTTGAGCTCAACTCATAGTATAAGCTCATCCGTTGAGAATCAGATTTTGCATTCTTTAAGTCTTCCTGCAATTCTTTAATAGACTGACCAATACAAGTCAGGTTAAGGAAGAAGAGAAAAATGAAAAATAGTTTAGACACTTATACCTGATTGATTTTGTGAATGATATGCAATTTATTAATTCATTTTAGATTAATTCAAAGGTTAAGATATTTAATGTAAAAGTATTGGCATTATGATTTTAATAGAATGTAATGCGGACAATTTTTAGTTCTTCATTTTTCTTTTCAGTAATTGAGCATTGAGTGCTACTATAATTGTACTTAAGCTCATTAATCCTGCGCCAACAGCTGGGCTTAGAATAATTCCTGCAAACGCTAAAGCCCCTGCTGCCATTGGGATAGCTACGATATTATATCCAGCTGCCCAAAATAAATTTTGCATCATTTTTTGATAAGTTGATTTCCCGAATGATAGGAGGTGAACAATATCCATCGGATTACTATTGACTAAGATAATATCAGCAGTTTCTGCAGCTACATCAGTTCCGGAACCCACAGCAATACCCACATCAGCTTTTGCCAGAGCAGGTGCATCATTAACACCATCTCCAGTCATAGCAACAAATTCACCTTTTGCCTGAAGATTTTCTACGATTTTCACTTTTTGGTGGGGTAATACCTCTGCGAAGTAACCGTCTAGCCCCAGTTCATCACTTACAGCTTTTGCTGTTTTTTCATTATCTCCGGTAGCCATATATACTTTGATGTTATTTTTCTTAAAAATATTTATGGCTTCGGCAGATTCCGGTCTGATCTCATCAGCAAGTGCAATGTATCCGGCAAGCTGATCGTTTACAATTATAAATACTATTGTTTCGGCAGTTCCTTTAAAAGTATTTTCAGGAATAGGAATATTTTTTTCCTTTAAATAACCCGGACTCACAACCTTGATGTTTTTTCCATCAACAATTCCTTCAACACCTTTACCGGTAATGGCATTAAATTCTTTAGGTG
>QNXU01000206.1 GCA_003973485.1 Bacteroidota bacterium
TTCAAAATTTCCTCTTAATATAGCTTCTCCTTTGATAGCACCAGGGAACATTTCGGTCAATGTGCCGTATGAAAAAACTAAAGAAGTAGAAGACCTCTGTGAAATTTTATCTTGAAACATTTCAAATCCTTAATCCAATTGGTTCAATTCTTTAATTAGTGGTTCAAATATTTAATCTAAAACATCCGAATTTCTTTCAACAGAATTTCACTATATTTCTCTTAATTTTGTTGCTATACTAATAATTAATAATGCAAGAAGCCGAAAAATATAGCCGATATTCCTTCTTATTGGATAAAACAGCACGTAGGGTTAAGCAATATGCTAAGCAAAGATTCAGGGAATTGGGCTGGACCATTACCATTGACCAATGGGCCGTTTTAAAGCAATTGTATGATAAAGGCGAATTAAATCAACGAGAATTGGCTAGCAATACTTTTAAGGATCATCCCACCATGACCCGTATTATCGATTTACTAAAGACAAAGGAATTAATAGAGCGAAAACCCCATCCAGGTGATAGAAGAAGCTTTATGATTGCTTTAACGACTGGTGGGAAAACCATGGTGGAGGAATGCTTACCTGAAGTACAAAAAATCAGAATGAAGGCATGGGATAACTTGTCAGAAAAAGATTTTCAAGAGTTTAAGAGGATTTTGGAAAGTATCCATCAGAACTTATCCTAAGTGATTGTAGTTAAGGTTTTCAGCTTTAATATTTATAATTGATTGTATTTGACATTTTTTTTAGCGGATATTTGTTAATTTTAATCAATTAATTTAATACTCAGGTTACATGAGGAAAATAGTATTCCTTTTTCTTTTACTAGTGCTATCCATTGAAGTAAGTGCACAAGTTTCCAAGCCTAAATATGCCAATGAGTTTTTGGCTATTGGTGTGGGGGCTAGGGCTTTTGCCTTGGGTGGTGCTTCTGTGGCTTCAGTTGAAGGAGCTTCTGCAGGATATTGGAATCCTGCAAAACTTTCGAGTCTGAAAACTGACCATTCTTTGGATTTAATGCATGCTGAATATTTTGCAGGAATTGCCGCTTATGATTATGTCGGTTTTGCCACCTCAATTGATGAAGAAAGTAAAATGGGCTTTTCTTTAATCAGATTTGGAGTAGATGATATTCCCGATACTCGTTTCATTTATGATGCCAATGGAGCCCTAAATTATGATAATATCCGCTTTTTCTCCGCTGCTGATTATGCTTTTCAATTTTCTTATGCACGTGATTTAAAGTTTTTAGAGGGTTTGTCTTTCGGGGCAAATGCAAAAATTATTCATAGAACAGTAGGCGAATTTGCCAAGGCTTGGGGTTTTGGATTTGATTTAGGCGCCCATTATAAATGGAAGAATTTGGATGTGGGCTTAGTTGCAAGAGATGTTACCGGAACCTTTACTACTTGGTATCATAATATCACTATGATTGAAGATATTTATACCCAAACCGATAATGAAATCCCTGAAAACACTACCGAAATGGCTGTTCCTCGTTTAGTTTTTGGAACGGCCTATACGCAGCAATTGCCTTTTAAATTCTCCATTATGGGAGAGGTGAATTTCGATGCTACTTTCGATGGCCCGCGAAATACTTATGTGAGTGAAGATAAATTCTCCATTGATCCTCGTGGAGGTGTAGAATTAGGATACGATAATATAGCTTTTCTCCGATTTGGAGGCAATAACCTTCAGAAGATTAAAAATTTTAATGGAAGCCAAAGATGGAATGGACAAGCAAGTATTGGCGCTGGTTTTCGTTACAAGATATTGCAAATTGATTATGCTTTCACCGATTTAGGAGATTATTCAGAATCACTTTATTCTCATGTTTTCACTTTGATTTTTAATTGGGATGCTAAAGAATAAATTTTTTAATACCATATTAACCATAATTCTTTCTGCTTCTATTCATTTTGTTTCGGCACAGAATCCTCAATCATGGATCAATTTTAATCAATCCTATTATAAAATAAGTCTTGAATCAACGGCTGCCTATGAATTGGATTATAATGATTTAATAGAAGCAGGAGTTCCACTTTCCACTATTGATGCTAGATCTTTGCAGGTATTTTACAGGGGACAAGAAATAGCCATTAGGGTTACAGGTCAAAATGATGGAAGATTAGATCAGGGGGATGTAATTCAATTTTTAGGTAAAAGAAATGATGGGGCTTCTGATACGCCTCTTTATAGAAACCCTACTGATCAGGCACATCAGTACTATAATTTGTTTTCAGATAAATCTGCATATTTTTTAACCTGGAAAAATGATGGAACAAATGGCAAAAGGATTGTGGAGCAGAATATCATTAACAATACCAATAATTTGGCTGCTGAGAATGCTGTTGAAAAAGAAATTTTAAATCTTTATACGAATAGTTCAGACGTAGGTCAGCGTTATAGCCCTGCAAATGATGTTTATTATTCAGCATTTGACTTAGGAGAAGGTTGGTCTGGTACACCATTTACAAATCCAACCAACTTTTCAATTGCTGGTTTGGATAAGGCAGTTCGAACGGAACTAGCACCTAATTTAGAAGTCCTTATTCAAGGAAGAAATATTCAGCAGCATCAAACTGAAGTTTTAGTAGGACCAAATGAAAATTCTTTAAGATCCCTCGGGACTGTGAATTTTGAGCAATATGAATCTGTAGTTTTTTCAGGAGATTTGGAATGGACGGATGTGGCGAATAATGGAAATATAATCATAAGGTTAGTGCCGCAAGCGGAAGGAGCTGATAGAATTTCTGTTTCTTATATTAAAATTAATTTCCTAAGAGCACCTGATTTAAGTAATGAAGCTGGTGGAAGACTTACATTAAAGCCGAATACCACTGGTTCTTCCTATCTGCAGCTTTTGAATACTAACAGTACTGCAAGATTATACAGAGTGGATAATTTTAATGAGCCTATTTTGCTAAGAAGTAATAGAGTAGGTGCTGATATAAATACCGTAATAGAAAATACATTTAATGGTGCTGACCTATTTTTACAAAATCAAAACTTCCTTAAGCCAAGCATAAAAAAGGTAAGCTTCAGGGATTACGATAATGTTAATCCTGATTATGTGATTTTAAGTCATCCTGATTTAAGTAGCCCAAGTGGAGAATATAACGATCCTGTTAAAGCTTATGCAACTTATCGTAACTCTGCGGAAGGCGGTGGTTATGACACCTTGATAGTGAATATCAATCGACTTTATGATCAATTCAATTATGGCGAAACCTCTCCTTTAGCGGTTTACCGATTTACTCAATATTTAGTAGAAAATACTAAAGCCGAAATGGTCTTTATTATTGGTAAAGGCTTGAATTGGACTCATAATTATTATAGAAGAAATGAAATTCCTAATACCCTTTATAATGAATATGTTCCTACCGCTGGATCACCTGGTTCTGACATTCTATTTGGTTTCGATTTAAAAGAAAATAATAGAGCAGCCATTTCATTCGGACGATTAAATGCTCACAATAGCCAGAATGTGGCCGATTATTTAAATAAAATTAAGGAAATGGAAGCCAAGCCTTTTGATGATTTAAGGCGAAAGCATTTCTTAAATTTAAGTGGAGGCATTTCATTTTTTGAAGTCAATAGGTTTTTGGGCTATATTAATGATTTTGCTACTTATGCTAAAAGTCCATATGTCGGGGGAGATTATTCAAATATAACAAAAGAGACTACTCAAGTGGTTGAGTTTATCAATGTAGCAGATGAAGTAAATAAAGGATTGAATTTGATTACCTTTTTCGGTCATTCAGGCCCTAATACTGCGGATATTGATATAGGAAGGGTCTCCGATGAAAACTTAGGTTATACTAATAAAGGTCAATATCCTTTTATTTTGATAAATGGATGTGATGCTGGAGCTTTTTATCAAATTGCAAAAAATGAAACAACTTTTGGCGAAGATTGGGTAAATACTGCTGAAAAAGGTTCTTCTGGTGTTTTAGCTCATGCTTACCTAGGCTTTCCTAATGAATTAAAGCGATATAGCGATTTGTTTTATGCCAATGCTTATGGAGATTCAATTTTTATAGATAAACCTGTAGGCTTGATTCATCAAAAAACAATAAATGATTATTTAGCTAATTTCGGAACTAATCCTGCTCCTTTATACATGTCTCAAGCGCAGCAAATGAATTTATTATGCGATCCCGCTTATAATCTTTTTCCGGCTGGTAATCCAGATTATGCCATATCGGATGAAGACTTAGAAGTGGTTTCTTTGGATGGACAAGCAATTGATGCCTTAACCTCCGAATTTGGCTTGGATGTGATTATTCGTAATTATGGAATCACTAATGCCGATTCCATTGAAATTTTAGTGAAAAGGACATTGCCTAATAGTGAAGTCATTGTGCAGGACACTCAAAAAGTTGCCGCCATCAATTATCAAGACACTGTTACGCTAACTATTTATAATGACCGACCTGAAAGCTTTGGGCAAAATATATTGGAAGTTATTATTGACCCAAAGGGAAAAATTGAAGAGCTTAAAGATGAAAATAACATAGCTAGTATCAATTATTTTCTTACATTAGGAACCACCTTGAATTTATATCCTTATGATGAAGCCTTAAGTAATCAACAAACTATAACATTAACTGCACAGTCTGTTGATTTACTTTCAGATGAGCGGGATTTTATTTTTGAACTGGATACTTCTAGAAAATTCAATAGTGCTTTTTTAAAAACACAGACCATTAATGCCAAAGTAATTGCAAAATGGGAAACGGATTTACTCACCACTGAAGGCCAATCCTATTTTTGGAGAACTAAATTTGTAAATCCAAGAGAGGGAGAATTAGATGAATGGACGATTTCAAGTTTTACTTATACCAATTCTGCAACTCAAGGCTGGGAACAAAATACTACTGATCAGTTTTTACTCAATACTATTGAAGGCATTACCATAACAGGAGAAGGATGGAATTTTGAAGAAAATACTTTTAACCTTGAAGTGAGGGCTCCTGGAAATAGTGAAGATGCAAGTTTTAGTGTGAAAATTAATGGGAATGAATATGCAGTAACAAATTTATTTAATGCAGATTGTGCAATTAATAGCCTCAACTTAATTGCCTTTGATAAATCCAGTGCTGTTCCTTATAGTATATTAACTGATGGAAGTGAATTTGATATTCAAGACAATTTAACCTGTGGCATCAGACCACAAGTCATTAATCAGATAAGAAATAGCCAATTATCTCAACCCGCTACTTACTTTAAAAAATACTATGATGAATTACCAGAAGGAGATATTGTACTCTTGTCATCTTATGATAGTGTAGCTTGGAATGTTTTAAGAGCCAATAATAGAACTGAGCTGTTAGATTTTGGTGCTTCTGCTAGTGTGATAGATAACCTTCAAAATGGAGATCCTTACATTTTATTGGGCAGAAAAGGTTTAGGTGCAGGAAATGGAATTGAAGTTACCACAAGTCAGATTCCAAAAAGTGAGCAAACAATTACTTTGAATGAGGAAGTTGAGGCTCGTTTTGAATCTGGATCTATCATTTCTAAAACCATAGGCCCCGTAAAAGAATGGATTGAGTTGGATGCAGAATTTAATGCAGTTGAAGCATCTGATCAAATCCGGCTTGATGTGTTTGGAATTGATACACTTAATAATCAGAGCTTATTATTTTCTGATGCAGTTCTTCCACTCGATATTTCTTCAGTTAATGTTAACCAATATCCTCAATTACGATTGCGTTTAACAGTTAGTGATCCGGATAATTTAAGTCCTGCAGAGCTTGCCAAATGGAAAGTGAATTATAGAGAAGTGCCAGACGCAGTCTTGCTCCCAGGAGAAACTGCCCAGAGAGCAAGTACAGAATTGGCAGAAGGAGAAACATTCAGTAAATCTTTCCGAGCTGTAAATGTTACGCCTAACGATTTTGAAACCGAAATCCCCTATTTAAGTCAAGTTTTCAATAGAGAAGATAGGGTTTTTCATAATGAGAATTATTCATTAACTCCTTTGCCAGCAAATTCAGATACCACTTTTACGGTGACAGTGAATACCAGAGGCAAGGTAGGCGAGAATGATTTGACTTTAAACCTCAGTCCAAATTCAAATTACAATGAAAAGAGATTGACGAATAATGTCATCTCATACCAAAGGCTTTTTGAAGTTAAGAAAGATTCATTGCCGCCTTTTGTGGAAGTGACTTTCGATGGAATTTCCATATTAGATGGTGATATCGTTTCTCCTCGCCCATACATTCAAATTAAGTTGAAGGATGAAAATAAGCTTATTAATAAAACCGATACCACAGGAATTGAAATCCAATTAAAAAGAGATTGTGAAGAATGTTTGGGGCAAAGAATAAATTTCTCCAACCCCAATATTGAGTGGATACCAGCTACTGAGGAAAATCCCTTTACCGTAAATTACCAGCCCGATGCCTTAGCGGATGGAAATTATCAATTAAGAGTACAAGCAACAGATGCCAGCGAAAACTCAGCAGGAGAGGAGCCTTATAAAGTGAGGTTTGAAGTGATTAATGCTTCAACCATCACTAATTTTTACCCTTATCCAAATCCATTTTCAACCAGCACTCGCTTTGTGTTTACGCTAACAGGAACTGATTTACCACAGGAAATTAAAATTCAAATTCTGACCGTAACAGGCAGGGTAGTAAGAGAAATTTTGCAAGATGAAATTGGTCCAATCCACATAGGAAATAACATTACCGATTATGCCTGGGACGGAAAAGATGAGTTTGGGGATAGGCTAGCCAATGGCGTTTACCTCTATAGAGTGTTAGTCCGAAAAGACGGAGCCTTTATGGAACAGCGAGCCACAGCAGGGGATAAAGCCTTTACCAAAGGCTATGGGAAGTTGTATATTTTGAGGTGATGGTGGTTTTAAACATGGTTCTGAATCAAAAACAGTCATTACAAATCTATCTCCATTAAACAGGTTTTCTTTAAGATGAAGCTATTACTTCCCAAATAATCATTAAATATTAAGTGTAGAATTAAACGTTTATTAAACGTATAATTCTACGGTTACAGACTTTATTCTTCTTCTTGATCCATTATAAAAGGCTTTTTAATTAACTATTAATTCAGTAGATTGCTAAAAGTTAAGTAAGTGTACCTCAAAGGTACACTTAGCCAAATGTTGTATTTAATTCCTTTCTTAAGATTATTCTGCTAGTCAGTTGGTAGAAAGAGGGTATAAAAATCGGATTGATTAGCCTTGAAAAGGCCTAAGTTTTTCGGGCGAGCCGTGGAAGCAGTCTGCTTCTAAACGGTAAAGACCGTTACCGTTATAAAACTTAGATTGAAGTTAGCCGATTCTTGCCAAAAAGTCAAGAAATGGAGAGGCTAATGAAAAAA
>QNXU01000251.1 GCA_003973485.1 Bacteroidota bacterium
ATTTTGCTTAATGGTGAATTATCATCATAGCCGTCAGCATTGCCTTGCGGCAAGCCCATATAGCGCTCCGTATAAATAGTGTCATAATATCGCCAATTGGAAACCATAGCCACAGATACTGCAGCATTGAAAACATCAGCACCATCCAAAATTGCATTTCCAGCCATATAACCACCATAAGACCATCCCCAAATACCGATTCTGTCAGCATCCACATAATCCAGATTGCCCAAGTATTTGGCAGTTTCAATCATATCGAGCGTTTCATATTTACCCAATTTCCCATAGGTCATTTTCTTGAATGCTTCACCTCTTCCACCAGTCCCTCTTGGGTCAACCACAGCAACAATATACCCTTTTTGAGTCATCATCTGATGCCAATCAAAATGACCGCCACCCCAGCTATTTTGTACCTGCTGGCTACCAGGGCCGCTATATTGATAAACAATTACTGGGTATTCTTTTGATTCATCGAAATCTGCTGGTTTTAAGAAATAGCCATTTAAACTCATATTTTCAGAAGTCTCAAATTGGAAGTATTCTTTATCTACAAATCCGAATTTTTCAGTGATGGTTTTGTATCTTTTATTATCCTTTAAAGTTGCCAACTTTTCATTGCCCTTGGTTTGGTGCAAGCTTACTTGATTTGGAGTAGTTGGATTGCTGTAATATTTCAAATAGTATTGAAAATCATTGCTCATATTGATGCGTGTATTGCCAATTTCATCACCCATTAATTTCTTGTTTTTACCATTCAGTCCGATTGAATAAAATGTACGATCTAATGGAGAAACCTCTGTGCTTATATAGTAGATTTTGCTATCTTTTTGATCAATTCCTACTATGCTTACTACTTCCCAATCTCCTTTGGTGATTTGTCTTACTAATTCGCCATCCAAAGTGTAAAGATAAAGATGTTTATACCCGTCCTGCTCACTTGATTGAATGAAGTATTTACCATCATTGGTATAAGTCAAATCATCGCAGTAATTCAGTGCTACATAAGTGTCTGATTCCTCCTTTAAAACTACTTTGCTCTCGCCAGTAGTAGCATTTGCATGTAAAATCTCCAGAATATTCTGTATTCTGTTCATTCTAATAATGCTCAATAGATTAGAATCTTTTGTCCATTGAACTCGGGGAATGTATTGGTCTTTTTCCTCGCCTATATCCATTTTTTCAGTTTTCTTAGAAGCTAAATCATAAACTGAAATCCACACATGAGAATTTTCTTCACCTGCTTTGGGATATTTATAGACATAATTTTCAGGATATAATTCTCCATCATTCCATTTCTGTAAGGTATATTCTTTTACATGACTTTCGTCCATGGTGTAGAATGCCAATTTTTTGCTATCAGGTGACCAGTAGAATGTTTTGGTAACGTAAAATTCTTCCTCATAAACCCAATCAGATCCACCATTAATAATTTTATTGATTTTACCATTTGAGGTTACTTGAGTAGTATTTCCAGTCTCCAAATCAAAAATATAGATGTTATTCTCAAATACATAAGCAACTTTTTTTGCATCTGGTGAGAAAGTGGCAAACATCTGAGGGTTTTCAGATAGTGGCTTTAAACTTTTATTCTCCAAATTGTAAACGTAATACTGGGCAGTGAATGATCTTCTGTAGATGTAGTTCACATCGGTTGCCAACAATAATTTCTTTTCATCCTTGCTGAAGGAATAACTTCTAATTTTAAGTTCGGGCTCCAATTTGTCTCCATCCACTAAAGTTTCTTGAACCTTTCCGTTTTCTACATCTATTTTCTGGACTTTATTATCATCCAAAGCAGAATAATATTTTCCGTCATTCATCCAATTGACATTGTAAACGGATTCTTGGCGGAAAGTGCCTTTTTCATAAATATCGGAAACGGTAATCTCTTTTTGAGCAAAAGCTAAGTTGGTGCTTAGAAGACAAATTATAAATAAAAAGTTTTTCATGTTTTAGAAATTGATTTAAAATCAAAAATAGTAAGCTTTTTGCAAATTGAAAGAAGGAAATGGATTTAAAGGGAAGAGGAGAGGTTGAATGGTAGTTCAGCTGTGGAGGTTTTTAAATGTTGATGTTTTGAGGTATAGATGTTACGATCTTGGCTAGTCAATGTAGTCTCTCATATGTGCGTCATTCCTGCGCAACCTGTCCCGCACTCTCGGGAGGCAGGAATCTATCCATTTTAATCTCCGATTAAAATATCAATAAATGAATTGTGTTTTAATCACTGGTATTATGTTTTGATGTTTATTAAAAAAATTAACCTCTTTAATGTCTGATGTATTAATTGAAACGCTGTTTCAATAAGACCAGATTCCTTTCTTCAAAGGAATGACGCACGGATTGGGCTTAATCAGTTAGTTAATTAATGGGGTATTGAAAAGTACTGATAGGTAGTGTTGCTTTTTACTCAAAAGCTAGAAATAACCGTCATTCCTGCGAAGGCAGGAATCTAATAATTTAAATCTTTGATTTAAATATCTATGGCTATTGAAAGTTTATTTCTTGTCGATTTTAATTTAAATAATGAAGCTTAACTTCATTGATGATATTCCCAACTTCGTGGGAATGACGCACTGAGCCAATTATCTGCAGGAACCTTTCTCTCCAATATCAAATTTTAGTCACTTTTTAGCCAAACAAATAGGCAAATCATTAGATTTGTGATTTAAGCCTTTAAGCGAAAAATGGAAAAGAAAGCAGCCGAACAAAAGATTCAGGAGTTAAGTGAAAAGCTTCATTATTATAACTATAAATACTATCAGGAAAGCGTTTCTGAAATTTCTGATTATGAGTTTGATATGATGCTAAAGGAGCTCATCGAATTGGAGGAGAAGTTTCCTGATTTGAAAACTTCCGATTCGCCAAGTCAAAGAGTGGGAGGTGATATCACCAAAAATTTCGAAACGGTCGAGCATAAAGTTCCAATGCTTTCATTAGGTAATACATACTCCAAAGAGGAATTGGATGATTTTGACGGACGTGTCCAAAGAGGCTTAGGAGAAGAGGAATATGAATATTTTTGTGAGTTGAAATTCGATGGAGTAGCCATCAGTTTACACTATGAAAATGGTAAGTTAATTAGAGGGGTTACTCGTGGTGATGGCAGCAAAGGAGATAATATTACCAATAATGCTAAGACGATCAGAACAATACCACTTAAGGTGAGAGGGGACGAGTACCCTGAATATTTTGAGGCCAGAGGTGAAGTTTTTTTACCGAGAGAGGCTTTCAATGAAATCAACAGAGAGAGAGAAGATAACGGGGAAGCTTTATTAGCAAATCCTAGAAATGCAGCCTCAGGTACATTAAAAATGCAGGACTCTGGTGTTGTTGCCAAGAGAAAACTAGATTGTTTTTTATATTCTTATGCAGGAGAAGATTTACCCATTGATTCTCATGAAGAAGGTATTCATCAGTTGGAGAAATTTGGATTTAATGTTTCTCAGACTTACAAAAAGTGCAAAAACATTAACGAAGTATTCAATTTTATTAATGACTGGGAAGAAAAAAGACATTCACTGCCAGTGGATACCGATGGAATTGTAATTAAGGTTAATAGTCTCGCACAACAAGAACAATTAGGATTCACGGCCAAAAGCCCGAGATGGGCAATTGCTTATAAATACAAAGCAGAAAGCTCTACTACGATTTTAAAAGAAATTACTTATCAAGTGGGAAGAACAGGCGCGGTAACTCCAGTTGCCAATTTAAAACCTGTATCATTAGCTGGAACCACGGTTAAACGGGCTTCATTGCACAATGCCAATGAGATTGCTCGGTTGGATTTGAGAGTTGGGGATACTGTACATGTTGAAAAAGGCGGGGAAATTATTCCGAAAATCACTGCTGTAGATTTGACTAAAAGAGATCTTGGAAGTTCGGAGGTGGAGTATATTAAAAACTGCCCAGAGTGTGGAACAGAATTAGTAAGGGCTGAAGGAGAGGCAGTACATTATTGTCCTAATAAAAAAGGATGTCCACCACAAATAAAAGGCTCAATCGAACATTATATTCAGCGAAAAGCTGCTGATATTGATTCTATGGGCGAGCGCACTATTCATTTATTGTATGAAAAAGGATTAGTCAAGAATATAGCCGATCTTTATGACTTGACCTATGAAGATGTTTTTGAGCTGGAAGGATTTAAGGATTTAAGTACCAAAAATCTTCTAAAAGGAATTGAGGAATCTAAGCAAATCCCATTTGAAAATATTTTATTTGGCTTGGGAATTCGATTTGTCGGAAAGACTGTAGCAGAGAAATTAGCAGCTCATTTTAAAAATATTGACAATTTGTCAAGGGCATCCTTTGAAGAATTGATAGAAGTTCCTGAAATTGGCGAGCGAATTGCACAAAGTGTAGTGGAATATTTTCAAGATCAAGATAATATCGAATTGATTGAGCGTTTGAAATCAGCCGGTCTTCAATTTGAGATTAAAGAAACCATAATAGAACAAAAAGGCAATGCGCTGGAAGGCAAGTCTTTGGTAGTTTCTGGAGTATTTGAGCATTATGGAAGAGATGAAATAAAGGGAGTAATAAAGCAATATGGAGGCAAAGTAGTTTCGGCTATTTCAGGAAAAGTAGATATATTAGTGGCTGGAGAAAATATGGGGCCTGCCAAAAGACAAAAAGCAGAGAAACTGGGAGTGAAAATCATCGATGAAACTGAATTTCGTAGCCTGATAAAAGAGAACTAAAGCAGTGATTAAACACAAAATTTTATCATATAAAGTAAGAAGAGGACAAAAGAAAATTGATTTTTTACATCAGGCTTATCCTTACAGTAAGCTTAAGAAGGTGGGCGTCATTTTTTCCTTCGATGATTTGAAAAAGCATGAGGCGGTCAAAAAATTTATTAAAACCCTTAAAGCCGATGGGATAGAGGTAGCTACCTTAGCTTATAAGCCTAAAGACACACAAAATTTCGAATTCTATTTTGATTTTTTTGAAGATAAGGATTTTGGTTTTTTTGGAAAAATTGAAAATCCTTATTTCCTGAGCTTTTTGAACCAAAAGTTGGAATATTTATTTTGTTTAGATGAAACACTAAACTTGTATATGCAATATTTGCTAGTACATTCAAAATCCGATGCAAGAATCGGAGCCTATCAATCCACTGAGGAAGAAGCTTCATTTTTTGAATTAATGATAAAACCAAAAGAAAGAGGAGATACTAATATTTTAACAGAAGAGATTATTCATTATGTCAGAAAAATTTCAGGAAATAACTAAGAAATTTACGGGAGTGGGGCCCGCATTAATTACTCCATTTAAAGAAGATTTAACAGTAGATAGAGAAGCTTTAGAGAAGCTATTAGAGCATACTGCCAAAGGAGCAGATTATTTCGTAGTGCAAGGAACTACAGGTGAATCAGCCACAACCACTTTAAAGGAGAAACAAGAGATTTTAGCGCTTGTAAAAACTCATAATCCAAAGAATTTGCCTATCGTTTTTGGTGCGGGAGGTAATAATACTCAGGCTGTCTTAGAATTTATTGGTCAGATTGATTTGTCTGGAGTTGATGCCATCTTATCGGCATCTCCACATTATAATAAGCCTTCTCAGGAGGGTATTTATCAGCATTTCGTCAAAATCGCAGATGCTTCACCCGTTCCCGTAATTTTATATAATGTTCCAGGAAGAACAGCTTCTAATTTGACAGCTGAAACCACTTTAAGATTGGCTCAGCATGAAAATATTATTGGTATAAAAGAAGCTTCTGGTGATTTAGGACAATGCATGGAAATCATGGCAAATAAGCCTGAGGAATTCTTATTGATATCTGGTGATGATTTGTTAACCAATTCCATGATTACTTTAGGTGCTGTGGGGGTAATTTCCGTTTTAGCTAACCCATTTCCTGAGGTTTTTGCTGATATGGTGCATAATGCATTAAAAGGAGATTTTGCAAAATCAAATGAGAGCCTTTTCAAGTTATTACCCATCAATTCATTGATGTACGAGGAAAGTAATCCAGTAGGAGCAAAAGAAGCATTACGCCAAAAAGGTGTATGCGAAAATTATGTAAGAATGCCTTTATTGCCAGCAACTGAAAGTTTATCTAAAAAAATTGCTGAGAAAATTAAAGGGTTCGGATTAACGCCCCTTAATCCCTATCGGGGAAATTAGAGTCCTATAATCCCCGATAGGGAAATTGTTGGTTGTGATATATCGAGGTGATTGTGAATTTTTTAAATTGTAGGTGCAAGGCATGTCTTGCATCTACAATTTAAAAAAATCAGTTTGGTTGGTGATACATCAACACGCTTTTATTTTTTTTGAAGCAACCTATTTAAATTTCCCGCATCTATCTACTAGAACAAATTATAATTCCTTGAAAAATTTACTTTTACTGATCCCATTTATTTTTATTATTGCATGCTCTAAAGGCAATGAAGACTTATCTCATATTTCAAATGAAAAAAGTGGGTTAGAAGCCGCAAAACTCGATAGTTTAGATAACTTTTTGAAAGCTGCTGGTTCATCCTCTTTGGTGATAATGATTGGTGGAAAAATTGCCCACCAATATGGTGATATTACAAAAAAGCATACTGTGCATTCCATAAGAAAATCCTTGATCAATAGTTTATATGGTATCGCAATAGAGGAAGGAATAATTGATACTTTAGCAACGCTTGAAGACTTAGGGATTGATGATATTGAAGGATTGACGAATAAAGAGAAGCAAGCAACTATTGCAGATCTTTTAAAATCTCGTTCTGGAGTTTACCATTCTTCGGGGGCAGTTTCTGAAGGGATGTTGCATAATATGCCAAAAAGAGGTCAATATGCTGCTGGAGAGCACTTCTATTATAATAATTGGGATTTTAATGTATTGGGCTACATTTTAGAAGAGGCAACAAATAAATCGGTTTATCAACTTTTTAAAGAGAAGATTGCTTTACCAATTGGAATGCAAGATTACGATGGGGAATTTACTGAAATAGATGGGGAAGATCCTGAAGCAAAAATCCCTGAGACAGATGGATTTTATCAGTATGAATCTTCAAAGTCTAAATATCCAGCTTATCACTTTCGTCTTTCTTCAAGAGATATGGCACGTTATGGACAACTTTATTTGCAAAATGGGAATTGGAATGGTAATCAAATTTTATCCGAAAAATGGATAGAAGCTAGTACTACTCCACATAGTATTACTAATCCGGGTTATGGTATTGCCTATGGAATGCTTTGGTATGTTTTGTATCCAAATGAAAATAGAAGTACCAAATCCTTTTATCATACTGGTACTGGTATCCATATGTTGGGC
>QNXU01000046.1 GCA_003973485.1 Bacteroidota bacterium
CATATTTAAAAGCAATTGAAATAGATCCTGAATATTTGGATGCTAACTACAATTATGCAGTATACTACTACAATAAAGCTGCTGACCTTTTTGCAAAAGCAAGAAACATGGATTTGCAAACCTATAGAAAAAAAGGTAAGGCTATTGAAGAAGAAGCTACTGGTTATTTAAAGAAAGCAAAACCATATTTTGAAAAATCATTAGAGATAGCACCAGAGGAATTGGCTATAATTGAAACGCTTCAAACACTTTACACTCAGTTAGGTGAAAATGATAAAGCAGAAGAAATGATGAATAGGGCTGATAAATTGAAGGAAGGAAGCAACTAAAAGAACATTTTAATCGCTAAAAAGGTTACTCTTATGAGTAGCCTTTTTTTTTGTGTTGGTTTATTATCGCAATTAAATTTTAGATTCAAACTTTTATTTAAACACACGTTTCAATAATTGAAAAGTATATATTATGAAATTAGAAAAAGCAACATTTGGTGCAGGATGTTTTTGGTGTATTGATGCCGTTTTAAGAAAATTAAAAGGTGTAGAAAAGGTAGAATCAGGATTTTCTGGAGGACATATAAAAAATCCTCCTTACAGAGAAGTAGTACAAGGCAGAACAGGACATGCTGAAGTAGCCCAAGTCACATTTAATCCTGATATTATTTCTTATCAAGAATTGTTAGAGATATTCTTTCAGGTTCACGACCCTACAACTTTAAATAGGCAAGGGGCTGATGTTGGAGAGCATTACAGATCAATTATTTTAACACATAGCCAAAAGCAAGAAGAAATTGCATTGAAAATGAAAAGTAAAATTGATGAGTCTGGTATTTTTGAGAACCCAATTGTTACAGAAATAAAGAAATTTGAGGATTTTTACCCTGCTGAAGAAGTTCACCAAGATTTTTACAATAGAAATGAAGGTATGCCGTATTGCACCTTCGTTATTAAGCCAAAAGTAGATAAATTAAAAAGGTTATTTGCTGATAAATTAAGGTGATGTTTTAAAACCTTAATGTCATTTGTCCATTTTCATTTATTTGCTCTTCAATTTCGAAGTTAGAAAGTGAACAACCTACTAACCTTACTGGCTGATGTATATCAAATAAATCCATTAGACTTTCCAAAGCCTTATCAAAAATTGCAGCAGATTCGATTGTTTCATCATAGGTTTTACTTCTGGTTATTTGTTTAAAATCATCATATTTCACTTTTAAAGTAATAGTATGAGCGTTTGCATTACTTTGTTTATATCTTTTCCAACACTTCTCGGCTATTGGTTGTAAGGCTTCCCATATTTCAGTTTTTGTTTTTAAACTAATAGAGAAGGTGTTTTCAGCACCAACTGATTTACGTATTCTATTAGGATTCACTTTTCTGTAATCTTCCCCACGGCTTACTGAATAAAAATACCTGCCTTGTTTTCCAAAATGCTTTACTAATTCCTTAATTGATTTAGCTTGTAAATCAGCACCTGTTTTTATGTTTAATTGATGCATCTTTTCAGCTGTTTTCTTTCCAACTCCAAAGAATTTTTCAATAGGCAGTTGATTTATAAAGGAAAGTACTTGATGAGGTTTAATAATATAAATCCCATCTGGTTTTCTATAATCAGAAGCTATCTTCGCTAAAAATTTATTAATAGATACACCTGCAGAAGCAGTTAGTCCAATTTCATTCTGGATGGCATTTTTTATTTCCAGAGCAATATCAGTTGCAGTTGAAATCCCTATTTTGTTTTCTGTAACATCCAAATAAGCTTCGTCTAAAGATAAAGGCTCTACAAGATCCGTATATCGATAAAAAATTTCACGAATTTGATAGCTTAATTCTCTGTATCTTTCAAAGCGAGGTTTCACAAAAATTAGATCTTTACATTTTGAGGCTGCGATTTTGGATGGCATTGCTGAATGAATACCGTATTTTCTAGCTTCATAACTTGCAGCAGCTACTACACCTCTTTGTCGGTTACCACCAACAGCAAGAGGTTTTCCTTTAAGTTCAGGAAAATCCATTTGTTCAACTGATGCATAAAAGGCATCCATGTCAACGTGTATTATTTTGCGTTCTCTTTCTTTTTCCAAAGCTTATCCGCTTAAAATTTCCTCTTACCGTTTATCCTTTTG
Organism: Bacteroidota bacterium; assembly: GCA_003973485.1. Taxonomy (GTDB): domain Bacteria; phylum Bacteroidota; class Bacteroidia; order Cytophagales; family Cyclobacteriaceae; genus Marivirga. The sequence continues at coordinate 2,123 of QNXU01000046.1, forward strand.
TGTTAGCGAAATAATAAAATAAAACGGATATTATTTCCTATAAAATAAATCAATTCATTTTTAATATTAACCAAATGAAGAGAAGAGAGTTTTTACAACTGGCAGGAATGGGTGTAGGAGGTGCATTATTAACCGTACCATTAATTGGAAAGGCGGTTGATATGGACAGACTTTTAGAAAACCCATTAGATGTTTTAGAGAAAAAAAGACTGGCCGATATCGGCCTGAATGCTGCTAAAGCAAACGGAGCAACCTATGCAGATGTTCGTATAGGGAGATATTTAAATCAATATATTTTCACCAGAGAAGATAAATTACAAAATGCTGTAAATACTGAATCTTTTGGAGTGGGAATTAGAGTTATCGCAAACGGAACTTGGGGTTTTGCCTCAACTCTGGATGTTAGCGAAGCCGGTATTCAAAAGGCTGCTGAAACCGCAACAGCAATTGCAAAAGCAAATGGAAAAATTCAAACGGAACCAGTACAATTAGCACCTGTGCAATCTTACGGTGAAGTAAGCTGGAAAACCCCACTAGAAAAGAATGCCGTAGCTGTCCCATTAAAAGAAAAAGTAGATTTACTTTTATCGGCAAACGCTGAAGCTATCAATAATGGAGCTAATTATGTAAACAGTGCATTGTTTATGATTAATGAACAAAAATATTTTGCAAGCACTGAGGGTTCCTATATCGATCAAGATGTCCATAGAATTTGGCCAAACTTTAATGTAACTTCCATTGATCCTAATAGTGGGAAATATAAATCAAGACAAGCTTTAAGTTCACCAATGGGAATGGGATTTGAATATATGGACCCTAGGCCATCTAGCAAAAAGGAAGGACCTGGTGGAACGATGCATTATTATGATAGATACGATATGATAGAAGATGCTGGATTAGCTGGTAAGCAAACCAAAGAAATGCTAAAAGCAGATTCTATCAAGGCAGGTAAATATGACCTTGTATTAGATCCAAACCATTTAGGATTAACAATACATGAAAGTATTGGGCACGCCACTGAACTTGATCGAGTTTTAGGATATGAAGCAAATTATGCTGGAACTAGTTTTGCTACTTTAGATAAATGGAAAAGTAAAGATTTCAAATATGGTAGTGATATAGTTAATGTATTTGCAGATAAAACGCAAGAAGGCTCACTAGGTGCTGTAGGTTATGATGATGAAGGAGTGAAAACCAAAAAATGGGATTTAATTAAAGATGGTATCTTAGTGAATTACCAAGCTATTAGAGACCAGGCACATATTATTAATGAAGAGGAATCTCACGGATGTTGTTATTCTCAAAGTTGGAATGACGTTCAATTCCAAAGAATGCCAAACGTATCCTTAGAGCCAGGAAAAGAAGAGTATACACCAGATGACATGATTAAAGATGTTGAAAAAGGAATTTATATTGTAGGTCGTGGTTCCTATTCAATAGATCAACAACGCTATAATTTTCAGTTTGGAGGTACTTTATTTTTTGAAATAGAAAATGGAAAAATAAAAGGTCCTGTAAATGATGTGGCGTATCAATCAAATACGCAAGAGTTTTGGAATTCATGTTCTAAGATTTGTGATAAACGCGATTACAAAACATTTGGCTCTTTCTTTGACGGAAAAGGTCAGCCTTCACAAATCAGTGCAGTTTCTCATGGCAGTGCCACCACTCGTTTTGATGGGGTTAATGTTATCAATACTGCAAGAAATATCTAATACAGCAGGATAGATCCATATTTGGTAAATATCCTGTTAGTCTAAAACTAAAATCTTTAACAATGGCAATATTATCTAAAGAAGAAGCAAAGCAAATATTAGAAAAGGTAATGAGCTTTTCTACTGCTGATAGCTTGGAAGCAGGTCTTTCAGGAAGTGGAAGAGGCAATATTCGGTATGCTAGAAATACCGTTACCACTAGTGGTTTTAATAATGACATCAGTTTGGGTGTAACGGCTAATTTTGGAAAAAAATCAGCATCCTCTACTATAAATGAGTTTGACGATGAATCCTTAAAAAAGGTGGTGAAAAGGGCAGAAGAATTGGCCAGATTGGCACCTGAAAACCCTGAATTTATGGAGCCTTTAGGTCCACAGGAGTATAAAGAGTCTAAAACCTTTTTTAAAAGTACGGCTGATATTAATCCTGAATATAGAGCTGAAATTGCAAAAAACAGTATAGAGCCAGCAAAAGCAAAGGATGTAACAGCTGCTGGATATTTGGAAGATTCATCTGGATTTTCAAGTATAATGAATTCAAAAGGTTTATTTGCCTATTCTCAAGAATCGGAGTTGGAGTTTACTGTAACCATGCGAACCAATGATGGAACTGGTTCTGGTTGGGTCACGAGAGATTTCAATGATGTAAATCTTTTCAATGGGGCTGAGGCATCTGCTGTTGCTTTAGAAAAAGCAATTATGAGTAGAGAGGCTAAAGCAATTGAACCAGGTAAATATACTGTAATAATGGAGCCAGCAGCTTCTGTACAGCTTTTAGGGAATATGTTATACAACATGGGAGCCCGTCAAGCTGATGAAGGTAGAAGTTTTTTATCCAAGAAAGGTGGTGGAACCAAGATTGGCGAAAAACTTGTAGATGAAAGAATAAACATCTATTCAGACCCTTTTAATGAAATAGTTCCTGCAAATGGATGGTCTGGTGATGGATTACCTAGAGAACGTACAAGCTGGATCGAAAATGGTGTCGTGAAAAATATGTCTTACAGTAGATATTGGGCACAAAAACAAGGAGTGGAGCCCGTTCCTGGGCCTGCTAATGGAATTATGGTTGGGGGAGATGCAACAACAGAAGATTTGATCAAAAGTACTAAAAGAGGGATACTTGTTACTCGTTTATGGTACATCAGAACAGTTGATCCTCAAACATTGCTTTATACTGGCTTAACCCGAGATGGTACTTTTTACATTGAAAATGGTAAAATAAAACATCCTATTAAGAATATGCGTTTTAATGAGAGTCCAATTATTATGCTTAATAATTTAGAGGAATTAGGACAGCAACAAAGAATTAATGGGAATTTAATCCCAGTAATGAAAATCCGAGACTTTACTTTTACTAGTCTCTCGGATGCAGTATAATTAGTTAAACTGTTGAACTGAAAGCTTTGGATTAATCCAGAGCTTTTTTTTTAAAATAAATTAAATAAATATTATTTAATCCTATTTAAATGATTTAAATTATTGAAGAATTAAACGAACCAATGAAAAAAAATCAATCAAAGCGAAATAATAAATATCTATTATTTTCACTAGGGGTAGGTTTTGTAACGGCATTAACCTTTACAATTACTATTTTGATTGGAATTCAATATTATCAAAAACAAAAAACTCAGCAATTACAGACAGCCTTAAACCTTGCTACTGAAAACACCCGTAAAATATTAACAAACAGTAATTTAGCAGCCTTTTCGGTTGGCTTAACAATTGACCCTTTAGCAGATACTATTAAAAACTTTGACTATGTTGCTAAAGAAATTATGGATAGACATCCGTATTTATATGGTGTTCAGATTTTAAAAGGTGGTGAAATTCAATATGTATATCCTTATGAAGAACATAAGGATGTTATAGGTTATGATATTTTAAAAAATCCGGAGACTAAGCTTGAAGCAGAAAAGGCAATAAATGATAAAAAGATATATTATGCAGGACCTCTAGAATTAAAACAAGGCGGACTTGGAATAGTGGGGCGTCTACCAATTTTTCATGAAAGTGAATTCTGGGGGTTTTCCGCAATCCTTATCAAAATTGAAGACTTGTTGAAAGCTTCTGGTATAACAAAGAATGACTATACGAATATTTCATTTCAATTCTCAAAGATCAACCCAAATACAAATAAAGTTGAATATTTTACCGATTATAAAAAGTCAAAAAATCTTTCATTAAGCTATACATTTGAAGAATCTGCCTGGAAAATAACAGCTGTTTATAATCAAGAAGTCACAATCTATTTCCTGCTTGCATTAGTAATCATGCTTACTATCGCATCCTCCGTGGGTAGTGGTTTATACACTTATCAAATTTTGAAAAAACCTGAAAAATTAGAAAAGCTTCTTTCAGTAAAGACTAAGGAAATTGAAGAGAATAATGAATATTTAGAATCAATGGTTCAAGCGATACCTGACTTAATTTTCATTTATGACAAGGAGGGTCGTTATCTTGATTTTCATGCCTATGAACAATCTCTTTTATATTATAAACCAAAAGAATTTATCGGAAAATCAATTTTCGATTTATTTGATAAATCCTTTGCAAGTGATGTTCATGAAATTATACTTAAAGCAATAAAGCGTAATGAGGTAGTAGATCATTCTTATAGCTTAGACTTTAAAGATGGTAGGAAATATTTTGAATCACGACATGTAGCTATCAACAAAGAAAAGGTGTTAGCTGTAGTACGTGAAATTACTGACAAAGTAATATCTGAACAACAATTAGAAAAGAGCGAACAAAAGTATCGAAATTTAGTTGCACAAGCTTCTGATGCTATTTTCTTAGCTGATGAAAAGGGAAATCTTTTGGAAATGAATCAAAAGGGATTAGAGTTAACTGGGATTTCGACTGATCAGGTAAATTCATTTAATTTAAACTCCATTATAAAGTTAGAGAATGCGAATGGTCTTTCATTATTAGAACTTATTAATCAGGATGGAAAAGCATTAGAAGAAGCAATCCTATTTTCTCAAGGTAATAAAGAAACTGCTGTTGAAATTAGTTGCAAAACTACTTTCCAAGGACAAATTCAAGGTATAATTCGAGATATAACGGTTAGAAATAATTATATAAAATCAATCCAACAACAGAATGAAAAGTTAAAAGAAATTGCTTGGATTCAAAGCCATGAAGTAAGAGCTCCATTGGCTCGCCTTCTAGGATTAACTGAATTTTTAATTAATTATAAAAGCCTTAATGAACAGGAAAAAAGCAAAATTCTTGATTCCATAAAGTTAAGTGCTGAAGAATTAGATTTAATTATTAGAGAAGTTGTTCATAAGACAGAAGATGCAGAAAATATTATAGATTAGGCGGATTGTCACTGGTTTTTAACTATTTATACTTACTATTCATTACCTTTGAAGTGAA
>QNXU01000048.1 GCA_003973485.1 Bacteroidota bacterium
TCAATTTTGTTTTGAAGATTTTCATCATACTCAAAGAATTTCCCCTCTTTCAAAGTGATTTTAATATCTGCATCAAAAGAACTGTACAAGGAACGGATTAAATCTTCCAACCCATTAAATACGGAAAGTACAATCACTAATGCTGCTGTTCCAATAGCAACGCCTATCATGGCTATAATGGAAAGTACATTAATGAATCCTTTTTTCTTCTTCGATAGGAAATATCTTCTTGCTATGAAAAATGATAGGTTCTTCAATATTCTATTGCTGAAATTTTAATCTTTGTTTTCATCATCCTCATCCGTTTCTTCAGGCGGGATATCAAGTTTTGACAAAATATCATCAATTCGGTTAGCTCTTTCAAGCGTGTCATCCATAAAGAATGCTAATTCAGGAACAATTCTAACTTGTTTACCAATTCTATTTCCTAAATGCTTTCTAATCTCACTTTTCCTTTCCCTAATCATTTCCAAAGTTTCACTGGGATTTTCTGATAACATCAAGCTTAAGTATATTTTTGCAAAACTTAAGTCTGGCGAAATCTCTACATCGGTGATCGTGACAAAAGCTTTTCCAAAGGCATTAGCCATTTGTTTTTGGAATATTTCACTTAAATCTTTTTGTAATAAACTGGAATATTTTTTCTGTCTTGAACCTGCAGCCATATAATTCTATAATTTCTTTACAAATATGCACGATATTTTATACAATTTGTGCTTTATCGCCTAATTTAGCAATCGAATTTTAAACAAAACCAAAGACTATTGTTAGGTTTTTTCCGAATAAATGACCCTTATCGCTTACTGATCCTCTTTTTGGCAGTGCTGTTGCTGCGTTTACCTTATTTAATTGGGTCGAAACCACTGGTATATGAAACCAACTGGCTCTTGATTGGAGAAGCCCTTAATTCGGGAAAAGTTTTGTATAAAGATTTGATCAGTCCAATAGCACCATTTTCTGCATGGGTGTATATGATAATAGAATTTTTATTTGGCAAATCAATATTAGTACTACAAATTTTATCTGTTTTGTTGGCCACTTATCAGTTTTCACTTTTCAACAACATCATGTTAAGAAATAAGGCCTATAATGAAAACTCCTACATCCCGGCTCTGCTATATGCTTTAATGATGTTTACATTTTATGATTTTTTTACTTTATCACCCACTTTAATAAGTCTTACTTTTATTCTATTAGTTTTAGATAATATTTATTTACGAATCGAAAATAAATTAGATGACGCTACTATTTTAAAAACAGGACTATTCATGGGAATTGCTGTTTTATTTTATCTGCCTAGCATATTATTTTTTGTTGCAACAATACTTTCCTTTGCAATGCTAACAAGTTTAGTTTTAAGAAGATACCTGCTGTTCCTTTATGGCTTTCTTTTTCCTTTTGGAATAGTTTTTGTTTACTTTTTCTGGCAAGAAAGTTTGGGGAATCTGATTAATCAGTGGATTGAATTCAATTTCTTAAGTCATGTAGTTCCTATTTCTGATTTTAAATCAATAATGGTTATTACAGCCTTACCGGTATTAGTATTTTTAGTTTCTCTTTATAAAACATTCGCAGTAGGGAGATTTACAAATTATCAGGTCAGAGTGCAGCAAGTTATGTTTATCATGTTTTTAGCTGCCCTAGGATCATGGTGGTTTACGGATGAACGGGCTCCTTACGAATTATTATTATTTATACCATCTATTGCCTTTTTTATCACTCATTTCATTTTACAATATAAAAAGAAAATTCGAGCAGAAATTTTTGCTTTTGTATTCAGTGTTCTATTAATCATTTTAGGATATAGTCTTTTTTATCAAAATACCCCGCTACATAAATATGGTGATTTCAATAAGCTTCAAACTTCTCAAAATGTTTATCACAATCTAATTAAAAATAAAAAAGCCATGATTTTAGGAGCTAAACCTAATGCTTACAAAGAAGCAAAAAGTGTAGCCACTAAATATTTCCATCCTGAATTGAGTAGTAAAATATTGGGAAGCCTTAATAAAAAAGAGCGATTGATTCAACTATATGATGATATACAGCAGCATCAACCAGAAATCATAATAGATTTAAATGGTTATTTTAAAAATTCATTAAATGAAATGCCATTAATTGAATCTCAATATACTCGTAAAAGTAAAAATATATTCCAACTGACGAATAAGGAAGGATAATTTAACTGTTACAACAATTATTTTTAAGACATGTAATTTTAGGATTGTTTTATAATAGTATTTTATTGATATTTGGAATAATTTATGGGAGAATTAATTTTATATATAGGGATAATAACTGTTTCAACCTGGGCTGTTTGGAAAGGAGGTAGCCTTTTAGAGGAGTCTTCAGAAAAATTATCAGATTATTATCACTTACCACCATTAATTCAAGGAACCATAATAACGGCTGTAGGCTCAAGTTTTCCTGAATTGGCCGCTACGGTATTATCCACACTACTTCATGGAAAATTCGACTTAGGTGTTTCTGCTATCGTTGGTTCTGCTATATTCAATATTTTAGTAATTCCAGGAATTTCTGCTGTTTTAGTTAAGAGAATGCCAGCAGATTTAAGTTTAATTTATAAAGACACTCAGTATTACATCATTTCTGTTTTCATTTTATTTATATCCTTTGCTCTAGCTTACATCTATTATCCAATTGTTAGTAATCCAAATAATATGGAAGGCACCATGACCAGATGGATTGCTTTAATACCTGTTGTATTCTATGGTTTATATTTATTTATCCAAGGAATGGAAACTAGAGACTACAGAAGGGATCATGGAAAAAGAGCTGTTTTAGGAGTAGATAAAAAAAGTATAAATATTAGAAAAGATTGGATAAAGCTTATCATTAGTTTAGTGCTTATAGTTGCTAGTGTAGAAGGCTTAGTAAGTGGCGCTATCTTCTTAGGAGACTTTTTCAATACTCCAGATTTTATTTGGGGTATTACCATTGTAGCAGGCGCAACAAGTATACCTGATGCTGTGGTAAGTATCAAAATTGCTAGGAAATTTAAAGGTTCAATTAGCTTAGGAAATGTAATTGGAAGCAATATTTTTGATTTGTTAGTGGCAGTTCCAGTTGGAGTTTTAATTGCAGGATCTGCCGTAGTAAACTTTACAATAGCTGCACCGCTAATGCTCTTCCTAGGCTTGATTACTATCATAATGTTTGTGTTTTTAAGAACAAACTTAGCCTTGGTTAGATGGGAGGGTGTTATACTTTTGGTTCTTTATGTGCTTTTTGTAGTATGGATGGTATTTGAAACTTTAGGAATTACTTCTATAGTTATAAAACACTAAAAAAGCTCGCTGTATCAACAACGAGCTTTTGAAATGCTGTAAAATATATCACTTGGTTTTTTCAGCAAAATATTGATGAAATAAAGCTACAGTTTCAATGCCCTTAAAATAATTTTCTACACCAAAGCTTTCATTTGGTGAATGAATAGCGTCCGAATTCAATCCAAAACCCATCAAAATGCTATCTAACCCTAATATGTCTTTAAACAAAGACACGATTGGTATACTGCCTCCTTCTCTTGTCGGAATTGGCTTTTTCCCCCATACTTTTTCGAAAGCTCTTTCTGCTGCTTTATAAGAATCTGTATCAGTTGGCGTAACATAAGGCATTCCACCATGATGAGGAGTAACTTTCACCTTAACACTTTTTGGTGCTATACTTTCTAAATGCTCTTTAAAAAGCTTAGTAATTTCATGATGATTTTGATTTGGCACCAAACGCATAGAAATTTTAGCATGAGCTTTTGAAGGCAGTACAGTCTTGGCACCTTCTCCTGTATATCCACCCCAAATTCCATTTACATCTAATGTAGGTCGAATTCCCATTCTCTCAAGTGTATTATAAGAAGCTTCTCCTTCAACATCATCTATAGCTAAATCCTTTTTATAATCATCTAAATTGAAAGGAGCTTTATTCATTTCCTCTCTCTCTTCTTGAGTAAGCTCCAACACCTTATCATAAAAACCAGGCACGGTCACTTTTCTGTTTTCATCCTGAAGTGAGGCAATCATTCTGCACAGAACATTTATAGGATTAGCAACAGCACCACCATATACACCAGAGTGTAAATCTCTATTTGGACCAGTAACTTCAATTTCTAAATAACTAATACCCTTTAAACTTACTGCCATGGAAGGATGGTCATTGGCAATCATTGATGTGTCTGAAATTACAATTACATCTGATTTTAATTTCTCTTTATTCTCAGCAATGAAGATTTCCAAATTTTCAGATCCTACTTCTTCCTCCCCTTCAATCATGAACTTCACATTGCAAGGAACTCCTCCATTTTTCATCATCATTTCAAAGGCTTTGATGTGGATATACATCTGACCTTTATCATCGGCTGATCCACGAGCTACAATTTTTCCATCTTTAATAACTGGATTAAATGGCTCTGAATCCCATAACTCATAAGGATCGGCTGGCTGCACATCATAATGACCATAAACTAGAACTGTTGGCAGTTCAGGATCAATCAATTTTTCAGCATAAACAATAGGATGTCCCTTGGTTTCACAAACTTCAGCATTATCAGCACCCGCAGCCTCAAACTTTTCTTTAACATATTGTGCAGCTTTTTTTACGTCATCTTTAAATTTAGGATCAGCACTAACGCTAGGTATTCTTAATAATTCAAAAAGTTCATCCAAAAACCTTTGTTTGTTTTCATTTAAATATTTCCCTGTTTCTTCTTTCGTTATCATTAATTGAAATTTTATATAAATTAATTTATTGATTTAAAATCCATCGTCATCATCCTCTACAGGCGCATCATCCTGCTGTGGAATAGGGGTATTATTTACTGGCGCAGCTGCTGCTCCAGCTTCACTGGCCATTTCTAAATAATAGGGCGCATCGATGTCAAAGTATTTTTTACGGTATTCTTCTACAAAATTTGTCACTTCTAATTTATCTCCAGTCAAGAAAACAAATTCACCAAATTTAGCCTTTTCAGCTTTTGATTTACGATTAATCAATTCATTTGCTTCAGTATTAGATGAAAAGAAAATCAATCTATCTTCCTCATAATGAAAGAAGTACCAACAAGATGGCGAAATTTGAAGGAATATTTTAATTGCGGAGCCCATTTCTAATCTTTTGATTTCAATAAAGCCATCCACATTTGCATTTATATCGACATTGCCAGTATTTGATAAGCCGATTTTCCCTACATTATACCAAGCCTGTTCTTCCGAAGACCACTTCATATCAAGATTATTAAGCACAAGTGTTTTTGTGAGGCTTGATGACAATGAATGAAGTGGAATATACTCATTGAAAATATATTCCTCATATCGTTTAGCAGCACTATTTCCTGCCAATTCGGCTAATTTAGGTAATAGACGATCCAAGTCTTTAGTAGATTCAGGCAACCCTAAACGTTGCACTACATTAATCATATCATTTCCTATTACCGAAGTGAATGCATTAGGCAATTCAAATTCAGTAGTCATCATTAAATTGAAAATGAATTCCTGTGTTAATAAATCTCCTGATCCAGAACCCGCACTTCTAAATTCTGCTTCCGATCTACTGTCCATAAACTTGAAGGGACCTTCAAAATTAACCGTTTGCTTTTCTTCATTATAGGCAAAATATTTGCCTGAAAAAGAGCTTCCACTTTTGCGCTCTTTATCTTCAATTATGAATTGATTTTTTGATGCACTATAAGTCAACATACCACTTGGGACAAAGAAATCACTATCTGTAAAATCTCGCTTCTCATTCAAAAAGGTGGCATATAACTCATTATTAACTTTATCAAAATGGATTCCTGCTTGAAGAGGTTCTCCCATTTCTGTTACACTATTATCAAAATCAATCACCACTTCCTTATTGCTTCCATCACTTGTATATCCAATCCAAGTATCATAATTAGGAATATCTTGTAAGTCGGGCTGCACGTAACCTTTTAATTCTAATGCTGGTTTATCCGCATACATGGTTACATCTCCTTTATAGTACATCCCAGGACTAATCAACATCCTGTCGTCCTTATTTACAACTCCAGAAGAGACTGTTCTTAAGGTGCGATTACTTTTCCCTGGGTCAGGTATTGGTTCCAAGCTAAATTCCCCCATTTTTATTGAAAAGGTGTCGCCAATTGAATTAACATACCGATAAGTCGCATTACCAATAAATTTATTTCTAGATACAATTTCAATTTCAGCATTGTAGAGATTATGATAATTAGTTAAAGTATCAAGCGATAAAGCGGCATTATATAATTTATTGATAGTTCCGTTTTCACCTATAATTACCTCTCCTCCACTTGGCGTAATTTTAGCATCTGCTACAGTAATTGAGGGAATTCCTGAAACTTTCAATGATTGAGTTTCAATATCATAAATTGCTTTTGTAGCATTAAAAACCAAAGAATCCTGATCAGGATTGGTAGAATAGAAATAAGAATTATTAATGTTAATGTTGCTTGGCTTTGTCATTTCTACCACTCTTTCATCCAATTTCCATAAAGCCGATGGAATAGATGTTTTATAACTAGCATAAGGGAAATTCAAAGCCGCATCCCCTTCAATTTCAGGATTTATGGTGGCAGTATTTGCCTGAAAATCAAAATCTAACCTAACATCATCAGATGCTAGTGCAGGGATTGTGTCAGTAGATTCAATTTCAAAATTTGCATGCCTTGCTGAAAATCGGTGCTCCTTAAAATTAAAGTTTTCTGATGTGGTATTTGAGCCACGGGTTTTCATTTCGCCCTGTCCAAAAAGCCCCTTTTTAGAAATTATAGCCTTCCCATTTAAAGATGCTGTTTCATCATACATCCTAAAAGCTTCTGATCTATTGGTTAAGTAAAGGCTATCTTTAAAAGTTAACCAGCGAATATCAAAATTAGTTATTTCCATTTTCGGAAAAGAAACTCCTTCCCAATCACCTGGTTCCATATTGGCATAAGTTCCTAATCCTTTTATGGAATCTTTAAAAAAAGTGAAGTTTTCAGAAAGGATGGTTGAGCTTAGGTATTCTATTTTTTTGCCACCTCTTAGCCCTTGATTATCAAGCCGAATACTGCCATAAAACTTTGCTTGCCCATTTAATAAATCAATTCCTTCTTCGGCAACAGGATGCTCAAATCCCAAAGATTTATCTGGCATAACGCGAAGCTTTTCTTCAAATTCTGGAAAAATATCACCTGAATGAAATTTACCATCAAATGCAAT
>QNXU01000372.1 GCA_003973485.1 Bacteroidota bacterium
AACTCCTTATGGAAACTTAAATTTCAGATTTATTGAAAAGGCAGCATTGAAGTTTGAGAATAATCAAAATGTAGCCTTCATAGATTATGAAAGTTTAAAAGAACCTCTTTTAATTGATTTGTGGCAGGACGGAGATAAAATTCAACCTCTAGGAATGAGTGGGAAGAAAAAAATAAGTGATATATTGATTGATCAAAAGGTTTCTTTACCAGATAAAAAACGAGTTATGATTTTAAAATCGGGTGGAGAAAATGTATGGTTAATTGGTCATAAATTTTCCGATTCATTTAAAATTAAAGAAGATACTATTAAAATTTTACGAATAGAATATGAAAATTCTGAATCCATTTAAAAAGACATACGACCATAAGCAAATGGTGCTTTTTCAGTTTTTGAAGGAAATAAAACTGTTTGAGCAGTTAAATTTTGAGCAATTATCCCATTTTATTCCTTTTATGCACATGAGGGTCTATAAAAAAGATGAGGTGGTTTTTTTTCGGGATGATCCCAGTCATGCCTTATATCTCACGCATAGAGGAGAGATTTCTTTAACTATAGATATACAAGATAGATTTGAGAGCTTAGGTGTATTAGCTGAGAATAGGTCTTTTGGGGATAATGCCTTAATTCCAGATGCAAGAAGAATTTATAATGCAGTAGTGGCATCAGAAAAAGCTCAAATTTATGTGATTCCTCAGATTAATATTTTCGAAATTTTTGATCACTACCCTAAAATAAAAGCTAAAGTATTAGAGTCTTATACACAGCAACAAAATGATTATATGGCTCGTTTATTTTCAACCTATAAGACCAATTTCGGCTTTTTCGATTTAGGTCATGTTTATGGAAAAATGTAAATGAATTTATGCTATTCCGACCTTGGAAACACTTAAGGAATCATCATCAGAATAGCATATTTTTTTGTACTTTTGTGAGCGAAATCAAGATTGTTTAACTTATAAAATAAATAAAATGAAAGTTACCGTAGTAGGAGCTGGTGCAGTGGGTGCAAGTTGTGCCGAATACATTGCCATCAAAAATTTCGCTGAAGAAGTAGTATTAGTTGACATTAAAGAAGGTTTTGCTGAAGGTAAAGCTATGGATTTGATGCAATGCGCTTCATTAAATGGATTTGACACGAAAATCACTGGTGTTACAAATGACTATAGCAAAACTGCTGATAGCGATGTAGCCGTAATTACTTCTGGAATTCCAAGAAAGCCAGGAATGACGAGAGAGGAATTGATCTCTACTAATGCTGGTATCGTAAAAGAAGTAGCTGAAAACTTAATTAAGAATTCACCAAATGTGACCATCATTGTAGTTTCTAATCCAATGGATACGATGGCTTACTTAGCTCACAAAGCAACTAATTTACCGAAGAATAAAATCATTGGAATGGGTGGAGCTTTAGATTCAGCTCGTTTCAAATATAGATTAGCTGAGGCTTTAGAATGTCCTGCATCTGATGTTGACGGAATGGTAATCGGTGGACATAGCGATACTGGAATGATTCCTTTGACAAGATTAGCAACTAGAAATAGCGTACCGGTTTCTAAATTCATTTCTAATGATCAATTAGAGAATGTAAAAGAAGAAACTAAAGTAGGTGGAGCTACTTTGACCAAATTATTAGGAACTTCTGCTTGGTATGCGCCAGGTGCTGCAGTATCTGCTATGGTTCATGCCATTGCAAATGATTCTAAGAAAATGTTCCCTTGTTCATGCTTATTGGATGGAGAATATGGATTGAAAGACATTTCTATAGGAGTTCCTGCCATCATCGGTAAAAACGGAATTGAAGAAATCGTTGAAATCGAATTAGATGATGCTGAAAAAGCAAAATTGAATGAAAGTGCTGAAGCGGTTAGAAAAACTAACGGTTTATTGTAATTAGTACTTTTAAGTAAATAATATTGAAAGCATTCGGCTTAAGTCGGATGCTTTTTTCATTTTAGACTATTGAAATAGAACCTATTATGCCTGAACAACAACCCAATAATCCACTTCATGGAATAACCCTTAAAGCAATTTTAGAGCATTTAGTAGAAGTTTATGGCTGGGAAGAATTAGGGGATAGGATTAGAATTAATAGTTTTAATCATGATCCTTCTATTAAATCTAGCTTGACTTTTTTAAGGAAAACACCTTGGGCTAGAGAAAAAGTGGAGCGGCTTTATATAAAGAGTTTGAAGAAGTAGATATTTAGAAATTCTTAAATATTTTATGAATTTTAAAGGTAAATTATCATTTTTGAATTCGAACCATTGTATTCAAAATAATGCCATTTTCGCCAAAACCTATTTTCTCCCTCCTGCTATTTTTATTCACCGTTTTTAATCTGCAAGCTCAAAATGCATGGATTAATGAATTTCATTATGATAATGTGAGTACGGATGAAGGGGAGTTTGTAGAAGTTGTAGTGCAAGATGCTAATTCCTATGATTTAAGTCTTTTTAAGCTTCTTCTCTACAATGGATCTGATGGTGAGACTTATGGGAGTTTACATACCTTAGATTCTTTCACGGAGGGTGATACTGAAAACGGTTTCACTATTTTTTATAAAGATATTTCTGGTATCCAAAATGGTGATGATGCAATTTCCCTTGAATATAATGGTACACTAATTCAATTTATAAGCTATGAGGGAGCTTTTACTGGAGTAGGTGGACTTGCTGACGGGCAAACCTCTGAAGATGTATTGGTAGAAGAAACCACTTCAACTCCTATTGGTGAATCCTTACAATTATCAGGAAGCGGAACAGTATATTCAGATTTTTCATGGCAGCAACCAGCTAATCAAACCAAAGGACAACTAAACATAGGCCAAACTTTTGGTGCTGCTTGTACTACCCCTACAAATCAAGCTTCATTTTTCATGCCTTCCGAATCAGATATAGATGATAATCAAATTACTTTAAACTGGAGCAGGGGAGATGGAGATGGAGTTGTTATTTTGGCTAGTGAAAGCGCTGCTGTAAATGAAATTCCGCAAAATGGAACATCCTATACATCTGATGCTGATTTTAGCAGTGGGTTGGCTGATGAAATCGGGAATGGAAATTTTGTAGTTTATGATGGTGATGCTAATTCAGTTGTTATTACCGGATTAACACTGGGAACCGAATATCATTTTGCCATTTTTGAATACCTTTCTGCAGATCAATGTTATTTAACCGAAAGTGAAACGATTTCGGTAACTACTACCACTTCTTTCGATGAAGATAGTGAAATTATTCCTCCTACAACTCAAATCCCTTCTGCTGAAATTTCTTCTGTTGCTAATACTGAAGTAGAGGCAGTAGAGGTTTTTAGCTTTGAAGTTTCCGATCAAGGCACTAGTGATGGAGAGCCTACTTTGCTCAATAAAATTGTAATTGAAAAAAGTGCTGAAAATAAAGTAGAAGATTGGTCATCAGTTTTTAAAGGAGCAAAATTAAATGATGGTTCTGCCGATTTGCCCATTACTAATTTATCCATCAATCAGGATAATATTGAGTTTGATCTTACAGGAAATGAATATGCCATAGCTGATGGAAATACTCATAACTTCACACTTTCAATCTGGCTGAATGAATCTCAAACCGATGGAGATACAATTGCATTTGAAATTCCTGAAAATCATGGTTTTGAAGCGGATGTCAATGGGTCTCTATTGAGTGATTCTATTTCAGCTGCAATTACGTCTAATCCTTTCATTATCCAAGTTGAAGCTACTGATTTCGAAATCAATACCGTTTCCAGTGCTCAAGTAAATGATACTTTTAATTTAAGCGTCAGAGCAGTTGATGTCAATGGCAATACGGATATAGAAGCAAGAGAGATTAGCTTGGCTTTAAATACCGGAAGTGGGAATCTAATTTCTTCTTCAGTTGGGCTTGGTCCATTGAATATGAATGATGGATTTTATGAATGGACAGATTTGGAATATGACATAGAAGAAAGTATTCTTATTGAAGTTTCTGATGGGAATGGATTAACAGTGAATTCTCCCGAAATTGATATTATTCCTTTGATTACCACCGTTTTTATATCAGAATATATAGAAGGGAGTGGCAGTAATAAAGCCTTGGAAGTTTTTAATAATAGTGGGGACTCTATTGATTTGACTGATTTTTCTTTGGCTATTTATACTAATGGGAGTGAAACCATAAGTTTTGAATACCAGCTCTCGGAAATTCAGGATAGCTTAGCTAATCAGGGAAATTTAGTGATTGCCAATTCAAGTTCAGATTCCATTCTTCAAGAAATAGCCGATACCACTCAATTTTCTATTACCAACTTTAATGGAGATGATGCCTTAGCGCTACTTTACAAAGGAAACATTATTGATGTTTTCGGTGAAATTGGAGCCGACCCTGGTTCAGCTTGGGATGTTGCAGGCATTACAGAAGCATCTCAAGACAAAACTTTGGTTAGGAAAGCTTCCGTGATGGAAGGAAATCCTGATAATTTGTCCTCTTTTGGGAATAATCAAATGGATTCCGAATGGATTGTTTATGATACTGATGAGTTTTCTTATTTGGGTAACCATTTTAGATGTAACGCACCTACTGAGCAGCTTTCTAATATTTCTATTCAAAATATTACTGAATATTCTGCGGAACTAAACTGGAATGCACCTACAGATCTCCATTCCATAGTTTTGATAAAAGAGGGAAGTGAAGTTGATTTTCCGCCAATAAGCGGTACTAACTACACAGGAAATTCTGATTTTAGTCTGGCTGATGAATTGGGTAATGGCAATAAAATTGTATTTGCAAGCAATGGAGAAAATGTTAGCATTTCAAATCTCAATTCAGGAACGAGTTATCATCTAGCGGCCTTTGCTTATGATGAGCTTGATAATTGCTATAATTTAGGCGCTGCTGCCACAGCAAATTTCGCTACTGACATAGCATTTGATGAAGATTCAGAAATCAATAATGTAAACCAGCCAACAGTAGACAATTTACTTTCTACAATAGATGAGGAATCAGAAGCAGAAGAGGTCTTTTCATTTCAGATAGCTGACTTAGCAACAAATGATACGGCATCTACTTATATTAAGGAAATGGTTTTTGAATCTGCTCCTTTGAATACCTTGGCTTGGGGCAGTGCCCTTAATGCTATCTTAAAAGATGATAATGGGAAAATTAGTAAGGCTGAAATTAGCATTGAAGATGATAGCATAAAAATTGATTTTCCTGAAAATCAGGAATATGAAATCGCTTCTGGTCAAACAGTTAATTTTACACTCGCTATTTGGTTTAACCGATTTGAAGTCAGCGATACCCAGCAATTTGCCTTACAAATTCCGGCAGGACATCAATTTGTTTCTTCTGATTCTGGCTCAGTGTTGCTCAACACTTTGAATGAAAGCATTTCTTCCAACGAGATTGAAATCATTGAAGCTTTTGATAGGATAGAGGATATTAGAAATGGAACAATTGGAATTATTTATGTTACATCAGGATATGTATCATCCAATGATTTTGGATTAGAAAATTCTCAATTTTATATCCAAAAAGATGAATCAACTACTTTTGAGCAAGGAATTTCAGTTTTTTACAATGAAGAACTCTCCAATATTAATGCAGGAAATCTTGTAAAAGTTTTGGGTAGAAGGGATGAAGTTAATGGAAGTATTCGATTGAATGCGGATTCAGTTCTGATTCTTAACGATAATGAAGTTTTGCCACAAACTTATTCCATTTCCCCTTCTGAATTCAATTCTATTGATGAATTAATTGGAACTAGGATAAAGCTGGATAGTATGATCTTAAATCAGCCGGAATTATGGGGAGATTTTGCTGAAAATGTTTATCGATTTTCTCAAGGAGAAGATACAGTTTTGGTGAAAATAGAGCCTGATAATATTTATTATAATGGAGATGCTCAACTTCCTTTTGGCGCTGTGGATTTAGAAGGGATCATGGAAAGAAGATATGACAGTATTCAGCTAATCGTGTCTTTAAATCATGAAATTACAGATTCTTATGCTCCTGTTTTTACTCAAGAGCCCCAAATTTTCAATATCCAAAATGAATCAGTAGATTTTGATTTTTCAGTCAATGAATTAGCATCGGTTTATTATGCCGTTAAGCCAGTTGGAGATTCAATTCCTGACTTACAGAG
Source organism: Bacteroidota bacterium (assembly GCA_003973485.1). Classification (GTDB taxonomy): domain Bacteria; phylum Bacteroidota; class Bacteroidia; order Cytophagales; family Cyclobacteriaceae; genus Marivirga. The sequence goes on from QNXU01000372.1 coordinate 6,118, forward strand.
CTTGAAAAATCCACAATCAGATGAACAAATCATTAGTGCTGGTAATGAGAAAATTGAAATAGGAGATGTAACGGATATTATTTCAGTTAATATTCCAGGTCTGTCTTCCAATACCGAATATTCCCTTTTTATAGCAGCTGAAGATACTTTAGGCAATGCATCTCAAATCAGACAGCTTACTTTCTTTACACTCAATGAAAATGCGGATCAAGATGTGAGTATTGTTAACCCTCCTCAGCAGATTTCTGCAATGGAAATCAATGCTTTTGAAGCCACACAAGATTTTGCTCCAGTCTTTAATTTCACGCTTTCGGATGGAGGCACAAGTGATTCACTGTCCACATTTGTGAATCAGATGGTCATTCATTCAGCAGCTGAAAATGAGGTTGGTTTTAATGAGGTAATCGCTGAAGTGGAATTATATAATCTTTCCAATGAAATGATCATTAATACAAATAATTCAATTTCCTCTGATTCGATTGTTTTTGAATTAGAGGAAATATTTGAGTTGAATGATGGGGATTCAAATAATTTTCAATTGAGGGTTAAATTGAATGAAACAGTAGAAGATGAACAGAATTTGATATTTGAAATTCCTTCTAGCCAATTTGCTTTGGAGGTTGATCCTTATGGCTCTCAAATAACTGAAAATTTTAATGGATCAATCACTTCTTCTATGCATTCAATAAACGTTATCGCCACAGCGTTTAATATTTCTCATCCTTCTGAAGTTTATGTGGGAGATTATTTTGATGTTTTTTTAAGAGCAGAGGATATAAACGGCAATTTGGATTATGCCGAACGAAGCTTGATTATATTTGATCATAATCAAAACCAGCTATCAGAACTAGATTTAGAAAATGGAGAAAGGATTTTTGAAGGTTTAAGTTTTGAGGATACTGGATTAGTTAGCTTTGAAATCACTGATAGCATTCTTTCAGAAAGTATTCAAATTAATTTTATAAAGCCTGAAATGGAATTGGATACTGTTGGCTTTAACAGTGACTTTGGCTTGGTTGGCTTTCCCAATAGTTCAGAAATTCGATCTTATCAACTCGAAGCTGAATATTTAAAAGATTCTATTTTGG
>QNXU01000303.1 GCA_003973485.1 Bacteroidota bacterium
AGAAGCAATTGCTGAGGGTAAGAAATTGGTAGAAGCCTATCCTAAAATTGGTGCTTATGCAGTATCTGTTTCACAAATTTTAGTTTCTAATGATAAGAATAAAGAAGCTATAGAATATTTGAAAGAATATTTAGCAGAACATCCTAATCAAGCTGAAGCTGAAATGGAATTGGCAAAACTTTACAGACAAGAGAAGGAATTTAAACTAGCTCTCAAATATTTTGAAAAGGCATTCAGATCTGAAGAAATTCAGTTGGAAGATAAGCTCAATAGTTTTGTTGCACTCATCCAGAAGCTATCAAATGAGGAGGATTTATTAAAATTAAAGAGTTTAGGGAAAAGTATTTCAGAGATACATTCCTCTGACGCCAATGCTTATGCAGCAAATGGCGATTTATATTTTGCTTTAAATGAAAAAGACAGCGCAAAATATTTCTATAAAAAAGCAGTCGAACTAAATGGTAATAATCTTCAGCTATGGCAAAATTTGTTGTCATTGGAAATGGAAAATAATAATTACCAAAATGTAATTGATTATGCTGATGAGGCACTTACCTATTTTCCTAATCAACCCGTTTTATATCTATATGCCGGCTCTGCTAACTTTTCATTAAAGAATTTCAAGAATGCCATCATGTTTTGGGAGCAAGGAAAAGCAATAGTATATGGAAATGACAGAATGAAGAGTAGTTTTGCAGCTCAATTGGCAGATGCTTATCATGCCGACAAACAATATGAAAAAGCCTTTAAATCTTATGAAGAGGCCATAAAAGCTAATCCTAATAATTATTTTGCTATTAATAATTATGCTTACTATTTATCATTGAAAAAGCGAAACTTAGAAAGAGCTAAAGAATTATCTGCCAGAATGGTAAAGGCAAATCCAGATAATGCCACTTTTTTGGATACTCATGCTTGGGTTTTATTTCAAATGGAGGAATATCAAGAAGCATTAAAATATTTGGAGAAAGCAGTTCAAAATCAATCTTCTGCTACCATAATTGAACACTATGCTGATGCACTTTATAAAACTGGGCAAAAAGAAAAGGCATTAGAACAGTGGAAGAGAGCCAAATCTTTGGGTGGAGCTTCTGAATTAATTGATAAAAAAATAGCTAATAAAAAATATTATGATGCGTCTATTTAGTGTGTTGATTTGTTGTGCAGTTTTGATTTTTTCCTCTTGTGGTAAAAAACTTTTACCAACTTCTTCTGTAGAGGAAGAATACGCATTGGAAAAGTTTGATTTTGAGTATCTTCAAGCCAAATCTAAAATTAGATTTAGCTCACCTGACAAAAGTTTAAGTTCAAGTGCAACTATCAGAATGAAAAAGGATAGTGTGATTTGGATTTCGGTTTCACCAATATTTGGAATTGAAGCTGCAAGAGGATTTATCAGCCAAGACACAATCGTTTTTATGGACAGGGTAAATAAAGATGTATATCGATATAATTATGAATCTTTAAGTAACACACTTAATTTTGAAGTGAACTTTGAAATGGTTCAATCAATTATTTTAGGCAATCAGGTTTTTGACTTTAAAAGAGACGATAATTTTTCAAAAAAATCTGGCGAACTAAAAATCGAACAAAATAGAGGGAGATTTGAATTAGAAACGATTGCTGCAACTGAAAATAGAAAAGTGAAAGCTATGAAAGTTCGAGAAATACCCGATGGTAGTAAAATGGAAATAATTTTCTCTGAATTTAATATTGTAGCTGAACAAGCATTTCCATTCAGTACTAATGTGGAAATAATATCAAAAGGAACAAAAGGTGAAGAAACTACTAATGTTGAAATCAATCATTCTAAAGTAGAGATTGGAGACAACTCCTTGTCTTTCCCTTTTAGCGTACCTAGTAAGTATGAAAATTAAATTTTCCCATATAGGTTTGATTCTTGTCCTATTTGTAATTGGACATTTGGCTAATGCCCAAAAATCAAGGGAAGAACTTGAGAGAGAAAAGAAAGAAAATCTCGAGAAAATTAGTCAGGCAGAAAAGATTTTAAATCAAACCACATCCAAAAAGAAGGCAACAATTGGTCAATTAAATGCTCTCAATTACAAAATTGAAGCACAACAATCTTTAACAAATTCTATTTCTAATGAGCTTAATTTATTAAACCAAAAGTTAAATGAAATTGGCAGCATCATTAACTCTATGGAAGGCGACTTAGAAAAGATGAAAGCAGAATATGCCAGTATGCTTTATGCTACTCAAAAAAGTAATCAGTCTTTGAGTAAACTAGCCTATATATTTGCTTCAGCATCTTTTTACGAAATGTTTATGCGCCTAAAATATATGGAGTATTATGGGAAAATGCGTAGACAGCAAGCGGCTCAAATCGAGATGATCAAGGATTTGTTAATTAGTCAGAAGGAAAGTATGGAAGAAGTAAGGTTGGAAAAAAGCACCTTGCTACAGGAGCAGATATTCAGAAATCGGGAATTAAATAAATTAAAACAACAGCAGAGTGATTTGGTTGCAGAGTTGAATAAGAGAGAGAAACAAGTCAAAAATGAAATAGAGGATAGAAAAAAAGCAGTTGATAATCTTGAGAAAATAATAGCAGATTTAATTAAAAAAGAGATTGAGAAAAGCTCTAAAGGTGCTTCTTCTACAAAATTTGCTTTAACACCTGAAGCAAAGGAGCTTTCAGATTCTTTTGCTGGTAACAGAAATAAATTATTCTGGCCTGTAAATTCTGGTTTCATTTCACAGAAATTTGGAACACATCCGCACCCTGTCTATAAAAATATTCAAATCAATAATGATGGCATTGATATTCAAACAAATGAAAATGAAGAGATTAGAGCTGTTTTCGATGGAGAGGTAAGAAATGTTGCTTTCATTCCAGGAATGAACAATGTGGTAATGGTGCAGCACGGGGAATATTTTACTGTTTATGCAAAACTCAAAGATGTGAAAGTGAAGAAGGGAGATAAGATAACGGCCAAAGAAACTTTAGGTATTGTCTATACAGATAATGATGGAACCTCTGAAGTCCAATTCCAAGTTTGGAAGAATAACCAGAAACTAAATCCAGAGCAGTGGTTGTTTAAGAAGTGAAATAAAAATTGAATTGATTAACTGAACTATTCTCCCATTCTTTACCTTTCTCAATAATAAGCTGTCAATTTTTTGACAAGTGATTGCTTAGGCAGTCAAATATTATTTAACTATATTAGTATTGGTTCTAGATACTTTTAATTTTCAATGAAATGAATAATTTAACTTTAAATATCCCAGATAGCCTAAATCTCGATGAGCGAGAGACAAGAAGGTTTTTGGCTGCCAAATTATATGAGTCAGGTAAATTATCTTTAGGACAAGCTGCTGATTTAGCAGGACTTTCAAAAGTAGCTTTTTCTGAAATACTAGCTGATTATGATGTTTCATTAGTAAATTATTCACCTCAAGACATTATCAAAGATGCCAATCGACTCTGAAGTAATTATTTCAGATACGAGTTGTTTAATCCTCTTGAGTAAAATTGATAAGCTAGATTTACTTAAAAAATTTAGCGATTCTATTTATGTAACACCTGATATTAAATCTGAATTTGGAAATGAATTACCTGATTGGATAAAAGTAAAAGCTCCAAAAAATAAGGCTTATCAAGAATTATTAGAACTTGATTTGGATGCTGGGGAATCTAGTGCTATTTCATTAACATTTGAATTAGAAAACTCGATTTTGATTTTAGACGATTTAAAAGGAAGATATTTAGCAGAAAAGTTAAAGTTAAGATTTTCAGGTACTTTTGGATTAATTCTGAAAGCAAAACAGCTTGGAATTATTGACAAAGTAAAGCCTATCCTTGATGAAATTAAGCAAACAAACTTTCGATTTAGTGAGAAACTTTTTGAATTAGTATTGAAAGAGGCCGGTGAATAAGATCAAAGATGCTACAAAATGAAAATATTAAGCTTTAAAATCATTCTATCCTGAACTATTCTCCCATTCTTTACCTTTCTCATTAATAACTGTCAATTTTTTGATGAGTGATTGCTTAGGCAGTCAAATATTATTTAACTTTACATTCACATTTATAATAAATAAGCAATGAACACAGTATTTGCATTTTTAGGAGGATTAGGAGGATGGGAAATTCTTCTGATCATGTTAGTTATTTTAATTTTCTTTGGCGCTAAAAGAATTCCAGACCTTGCAAGAGGTTTAGGAAAAGGTATCAGGGAATTTAAAGATGCTACTACAGAAATTAAAGACAACATAGAAGATGGAGGTACTAAAAATACTGCCTCTAAAACAGATAGTACTGAAAGTAGCAATACTAAAGACCAATAAAATTGGAAGCCTATCATAGTCTTACATTACTTCAGCAAGAACTGAAGCAAGAAAAGTATTCCCTAAAATCAGTTGTTGAGCATTATTTAAAGCAAATAGAGGAGCAAAAAGACCTCAATGTGTTTTTAGAGGTGTATGCAACTGAAGCTTTGGCTAAAGCAGATGAACTTCAACAGAAGTTGGATACTGCTAAGCCATTAGGAAAACTTTTTGGTCTAGTGATAGGAATAAAAGATGTATTAGTTCATCAAAATCATAAGGTACGATCTGCTTCTAAGATTTTAGAAGGCTTTGAATCCCAATTTACAGGAACGGCAGTTCAGAGATTGTTAGATGAAGATGCTATTATCATTGGAGCCCAAAATTGTGATGAATTTGCAATGGGCTCTTCTAATGAGAACTCGGCTTTCGGCCCAACATTAAACGCGGCTGATAATTCCAGAGTACCAGGTGGTTCTTCGGGAGCTTCAGCAGTCGCAGTTCAAGCAGGACTTTGCATGGCTTCTCTAGGTACAGATACTGGCGGTTCTGTAAGGCAGCCCGCTGCATTTTGTGGTGTGGTGGGAATTAAACCTACTTATTCCAGAGTTTCTCGTTATGGTTTAATAGCTTTTGCTTCATCTTTTGATTGCATTGGTATTTTTTCAAATAATATTGAAGATAATGCCAGAATACTGGAAGTAATTGCTGGTCATGATGAATATGACAGCACCGTTTCGAAAGAGGAAGTCCCAGCTTACTCAGATAATCTTCAGCTTAATAAAAAAATGAAGATTGCTTACATCAAAGAAACTTTAGAAAATGAAGCTTTACAATCAGAAATTAAAGAAGCTACTCTTTCAAAATTAGAATGGTTAAAAAAGGAAGGCCATCAGGTGGAGGAGGTCACTTTTCCTCACTTAGATTATGTTTTGCCTACCTATTACATTTTAACCACCGCAGAAGCAAGTACTAATTTATCCCGTTTCGATGGTGTGAGATATGGTTATAGAGCGCCAGAAGCACATAACATGGAAAGCATGTATAAACTTTCACGCTCTCAAGGATTTGGTGAGGAGGTAAAGCGAAGAATAATGTTGGGTACATTTGTGCTTTCGGCTAGCTATTTTGATGCTTATTATACCAAAGCTCAAAAAGTTAGAAGAATTATCAGAGATGAAACAAGGGAAATGCTTTCTGAATATGATTTTATTGTAATGCCTACAACCCCAACTACGGCATTTCCATTAGGGGCAAATCGAGATAATCCTGCAGAAATGTACTTGGAAGATATTTTCACCGTTCAAGCTAATGTGAGTGGCATTCCTGCTATTTCAATTCCAAATGGAGTTGATGATCAAAATTTACCAATTGGCTTGCAAATTATGACTGACATATTCAAAGAAAGCGAATTATATTCATTTGCTGAGTATTTGATGCAATCATAATCTTATTCTTATGGGGAAAAAAGCACAAAAAATATTGATTTTTGGAATCATCTGGGCACTAGTCGTCTCTACAACAATGGCTCAAAAAACAGATTCATTAACTGAATCTATATCTCCCGATTCTTTGTCAGTAAAGTTTTTAAATGATTCTATTGGAAGTACCCAAGACTCATTAGAGGAAAGGCTGATTCGATTTTCGCATCAATATGAATACATTCCTGAATATGAGGAAGAAATTATCAAAGAAAGACTAGCTAAGATTGAGAATGAAATTCCACTAACTTACAATCCTATAGTCAATTCATTCATCAACTATTTCACCATTACAGATAGGGAATACACCAAAAAGGTGGCTAAGTTACAGACTAAATATTTTCCGATGATTGAGCGCTATTTGAAAAAATACAATTTGCCTGATGAATTGAAATATTTGGCAATTGTAGAGTCTGGTTTAAATCCGAAGGCTAAATCTCCGGCTGGGGCAGTTGGTTTATGGCAATTTATGCCATTAACAGGCAGGTTAGATTACGGATTGTCTGAAAATTGGTATTTAGATGAGAAAATGGATATGGAGAAGTCAACAGATGCTGCATGCCGCTACCTCTCTTTTCTATATAAATATTTTTATAACGATTGGCCATTAGCTTTAGCTGCCTATAATACAGGCCCAGGCAACGTTCGTAAAGCAATCCGAAGAAGCGGTTATAAAAAAGATTTTTGGGAAATATACCCTTACCTATACAGAGAAACCAGGTCTTACGTTCCTCAGTTTATTGCGATTATGTATAGTATGAATTATCTAGAGGAGCATAACATTTTCATTGAGGAATATGAATATATGCCTAATTATGAAACTGTTTCAATAAACGGCTTTTTGAGTTTACCTTTATTTGCCGAACATTCAGGTATTTGTATTGAAACATTAAATGATCTTAATCCAGAGCTTAAGCATGGAGCTATTTCTGATAAGCATCCTATGTATCAATTAAGAATTCCTGCTAATCAAAAAGAATTTGTTGCTGAAAATCTTAAGGAGATAATGCGTTTTGCTGGACAAGGGAAAGAACATTTTGAAAGATTAGCTAGAAATGAGGTGGGAAGCACCTATGGGAGACAAAAACTCACTTATAGGGTTCAATCAGGCGATGTTTTAGGTAAAATTGCTCAAACTTATAATGTTAGGATTGCTGATTTACAGCAATGGAATAATCTAAGGGGAACTGTTATTAGAGTTGGTCAGCCGCTAAATATTTGGATTGCCGATGATTTTTATGATAATGTGAATAAACAACTTACGGCTATGAGCCAAAAAGGTGCCTCTAATAAAGCAGTAGCTTTAAAATCAGGAGAATACCGAGTGCAATATGGAGATACATTATGGGATATTTCTAGAAAATTTGATGGATTAACGGTAGAGAAGTTGAAAAAATTAAATAATTTGGAGGGGAATGGAATAA
>QNXU01000440.1 GCA_003973485.1 Bacteroidota bacterium
TTCTTCAAGTCTTATTGTTAAATCTCCAGTTTAATCTGGATTTACAGCAATTTCTTTTTCTGCAAAACCAATAAATGAAACTACTAATACTTCTGGTTTTGAAAGTTCAATTTTGAATTTGCCGTCTAAGTCGGTGGTAACCCCAGAAGTGGAGCCTTTTTTTACAACCGTTGCACCAATGAGTGGCAAACCATCACTGGCACTAACCACTGTTCCCTCTATTACCCGATCTTGTGCGTATGAAAACGTGCCTATCAGGAATAGGACAATCATTAAAAGATACTGTTTTTTCATAGATTTTAAAATTTGGTTTATCGTTAATATGAGTAATTTAATCGATATTAAAGAATTATTAACCAAATAAAAAATATATATGTTGAAAAAGTATAAACTTTCCTTTGTAAAAGAAAACCTTTGTAAGTTTTATAACCTAATGAACGTTAGCTTTTAAAATTATAATTTACCGAGATTAGAATTAAACTATTTGAAGATATTTTGGATTTCTTTAACTGTAGCTCTTGCTGATCTACCAACCCCTATCAAAGTAGCAGAAGCAAATCCTGTCCAACCACCAAACCCTACTAACCAAAGATTTTCTTCTTCAACAGAACGGGTCTCTTTCGTTTTAATTTTCCCTCTTTCATCTGTGGAAACAATATTTTGTAAATAGTCTGTAGCAAAGCCAAAGCCTGTGCACCAAATGACAGCATCAAATAATTCTTCCTCTCCATTTTCCCAGATTACTCCTGATTCAGTAAATGCTTTAAATTGACCTTTTGAATGGAGAACATCTCTAATTCGGGCTTCTTTTACTGAAGGCACCATCACAATATTGCCGAGATTATTTTTTGAAACGTCAAACTTCTCACCTTTCTTTTCAGCATAATATTTAGCGGATGCTTGATCAAATAAAACTCTGCCATCTACATCATCAGGCAGAAATTCAGGAGTTTTACGTGTTGTCCAAACAGTTTCAGCAAGCTTGGAGACTTCAGCCAAAATTTGAGCCCCAGAATTTCCTTCTCCCACTATCAAAACTTTTTGACCAGCAAAATCTTCTGGTCTTTGATAGTTTGCTGAATGGACTTGTTTTCCTTTGAATTTATCTTTTCCTGAAATTGCAGGAATAAAGGGCTTGCCCCAAGTGCCTGTAGCTGAAATTATGGTTTTGCTGTAGAAAGTTGATTCGTTTGTTATAATTTTAAAATAGTCTGCTTCTTTTTCTACATCTTTTACTTCAACAGCTCTTTCAATTGGGAGTTTGTAGCGCTTTTCATATTGGCACAGATAATCAATGACTTCTTCCCTAGTAGGAAATTCATTTTCTGATTTGGGCATCAACCAACCGGGCAACGAATTATGCTCAGCAGGAGAAAAGAGTGTTAAGGATTCCCATCCATGTTGCCATGCACCACCGCATTTTTCCTGATTATCTAGAATTACATATTCTAAGTCAGTTCTGCGGAGATAGTACCCACAAGCAAGTGCGCTTTGTCCACCTCCTATTATGATGACATCATATATCTTTTGATCTGGCATTTTCCAATGTAATTAAAATTTGTAGTTGAAAACCTGTCAGGTTTGCTTTTAATTAAGTCATCGAATTTTGCAACCTTGGATAAAACGGCAAAGTGAAACCTGACAGGTTTAGATTAATTGACCAGTTGGCGCACGCGTTTTGCGTGCAGGTACACTTAATACTTCCACTTATTAGCCAAAGCAACCAAAGAAAGCATAACGGGAACTTCCACCAAAACTCCTACCACAGTTACCAATGCAGCAGGACTTTGCAAGCCAAACAGAGCTATAGCTACCGCTACTGCCAATTCAAAAAAATTGCTTGCACCAATCATAGCAGCTGGCGAACAAACGGCATGAGAAAGCTTTAACTTTCTTCCTGCAAACCAAGCAACGAAAAAAATAAAATAAGTTTGAAGAATAAGCGGAACAGCTATCAGCAGTATGATAATCGGGTTATCTAATATATTTGGTCCTTGGAAAGCAAACAACAAAATCAAGGTTAAAAGCAACGCAATGATGCTTACAGGTTTGAACTTCGGCAGAAATACTTCTTGAAACCACTTTTCGCCTTTCTGGGATACTAAAATTTTATTAGTAATTACGCCAGCCACTAAAGGAATGACAACGAAAATAATGATACTTGCTGCTAGTGTTCCATAAGGAATTGTAATGTCAGTTATACCCAAAAGAAATCCAACCAAAGGAATGAAAGCAACTAAAATAATCAAATCATTAACCGAAACTTGTACTAAAGTGTAATTAGGATCACCGTCCGTTAAATAGGACCAGACAAAAACCATAGCTGTGCATGGTGCGGCTCCTAATAATATAGCTCCAGCTATATATTCTCCCGCCATTTCAGGGGCAATAAAAGCGGAATATAAATGCTCAAAGAAGATCCAGGCAAAAAATGCCATGGTAAAGGGTTTGATTAGCCAATTGATGATAACGGTCATAATTAATCCTTTAGGAGCTTTCCCAACTCCTTTTATGCTGGAGAAATCGATTTGCAACATCATTGGATAAATCATCATCCATATTAGTATAGCTATGGGAAGATTGACTTTATAAATTTCCATCTCACTCAAAAAGGAAATATCCTCTCCAGCTAAATAGCCAACTAGGATTCCTACCCCTATGCATAAGGCTACCCAAACGCTTAAGTAGCGTTCAAAAAATGCCATTTTCTTTTCACCTGTTGTTTCACTCATGATTTTTTAACTTTTGAGAATACATAAAAGAGTTCTGTCGCAATTTGTCGACTTCTTTCTTCATATTTATTTTTTTTCAGCGGACTGTCATCAAAGGCTTTGGGGTCTTCATAATTAAGCGCAATTCTTTTTTCAGTTCCTGGAATGAAAGGGCAATTTTCATCCGCATCCGAACAAGTCATCATAGCTGCAAAACCCATTGTTGGATTAAAAGAATGATCATAAGTCTTTGAAAATGCAATGATTGGATGGCTTTCTGAGCTATATTTTACGGCAAATACTGAATTATCTTCTTTAGAAAGTTGAACAATTTTAAAACCAGCCTCCTCCAAAACTTTCAGTACCATTGAATAAACAGCAGTTTCAGCTGTTCCTCCAGAGTAGCAAGTAACTTGATTAAAACGAAAATGCTCAGCCAGAGTTTGAGCCCAAATTTGGGAAAGATGGCTCCTACGAGAGTTATGGGTGCAAATAAAATTCAATGAGATATTACTTCCTAAATTGATTTTTTGCTGTAAATATTCAATAAAAGGAGTCAATAGTTCTTTTCTCTCTACTGGAATAGAATTAGGATCTAAATTTTCGATGTAATTAGTGAGTTTAGGGAACATTTTAGTAAAATATTTGGCAAAAAATAAATTAAAAAAACCTGAAAGCGGTTTGACGGTTTACTACCTTCTAATCGTTAAATTGCGTGGCAGAAGTATATCGGTCAGACGCTTTGATGCTCTTGTTTAACTATTTCATATTAAATATATAGCATATCAAAGATTTATCATGGGAAGCGTCAGACCGAAGGACTCCATCTTTTGGGTGTTCTCACCCAAAAATTTCTATGCATTTAACAACACCCTCCACCAGGTTCACATGCATTTGCTCCTGAACCTGAAACATCAGCTAATTGTACTTTTGGTTTTGAATCAGGAATTCCACATTTATCTTTCGCTAAACAATCCGTTTGAGTATTCAAAAGAACAAAGTGGCCATTCATGAAGTCCAAATGATATTTGCCAATAGTTGAACCTTGATATTCCACTTCTACTTCCAAATCATCATCTATTTCTAATTTATTTTCTGATAAAGTAATGATATCATGAAGCTTTTTAGCCCCTAACCTGTGATCGTAATCACCATCTTCCCACAATTGGAAATTCACAGTCTTTTCATTTCGCATAGTGCCACCGCAATCAATGAAATTGCGTGTGATAATACCGACCTCTGTAATGTGAAAATGATCTGGAACATATTCACCATTTGGTAATTGAAATTTGACTTCGCTTAAGTTTTCTAATTTTGATTTAATCTCTGAAAGTTTCATACTATTTATTTTTAATTTTTCTTAATTGTAATATCGCTTTATTACGATGATTGATAGCAAAAAAATATCAGCAACAATTCTGCTGATTAGGGTTTTTGTATAATTCAAAAATTCCACCGAAAAGGTTTTTTACTTCCTCCCAACGATTAGGATTAATGCAGTAACTCACTGATACTCCTTCAATGGTGCCCTGAATAATACCAATATCTTTCAAGGCTCTTAAATGCTGGCTAATTGTTGCCTGAGCCAAACCAAGCTCTGCCACTAAATGGCCATTTATACATGCATTGGATTTTAGTAAATACTGTATAATTGCAATACGAGCAGGATGCGCAAAGGCTTTAGCCACATTTGCTAGGTCATTTTGCTCTTCTGTGAATAAATCTGCTTTAGTAACTCCCATCTTTAGTTTATTATATTGCAATATAACGATTAAACGAGAAACAAAAAAAAGGTTTCTTTTATTTTCTTTAAGCATTAATTATTTTCATCCTGATTTCCTGAATTACCCTCTTCCAATGTTTTATTAATTTCATCAATTATAATATTAAGTTCTTCAGAAGGTGGGCGCAATTTTTCAAATAGAGATTTTAATTCCTTTGGATCATCAGAATAATCAGAAATATTGATTAGCCCCATAATTCTAGCTAATGGCCCTCTTACTTTGTGCGCATTGATGTTGGCGTAATCAATTATTTGTCTGTTTTTAGAATCAATAACTTTAGTTCTTTCTACCACCATTTCTTCAAGGTTTCGATTGATTGCTTCATATTCTTCATTTTTAGCAATCAGCTCCTCTTGCGTTTCTTGCAATTCTTTATTGGTGCTTTTTAATCTTTTTTCATATTGAGCATTAATTCGATTATACCAGAGGAGCGTGGTGGTAGAGAAAAAGGCGACAAACAATGGCGGCAATTTAAAATCACTAAAATTAGTCACCAATTCTTTCATTGCTTCGGGTGGCTTACCATAATAAAGTAATAGCTTATCAATAAATAAGGTCACTAAAAGGTAATAAATGAAAAAAAAGGCGATGTAGATTTTATCTTTATTATGATTAAATAAAATAAAAGGTATGGAACAAAATATTGCTCCAGCATACTGAAACCAGATAAATTGCCCAGGAAAAATATCTCCTATCATAATAGGAACACCCAATAAGATTAAGCTAGGAAAAAAAAGGAATATACTTTTAGATAATTTATACTGCTTTTTATGATTCAAAAATGGAATCATAAGCATTAAAACAAATACACCAGTTCTTCTGTAGGCTGCTAAATAATTTTCCGTATTAAAGATATCATTGAACCAAACTAAAATCATGACGACAGCCAAAAATAAAGACATAGTATTGGTAAGAAACACTTTTCGCTTCTCATCTTCATCCATTTCCGAATGGATTCCAGCTTTTGTCCAATATTGTATGTATCCCGTCAATGCTATACTTTATTAAACTTTAGTTTAACTCAAATTAAAAAATAAAGTTGATTTTTTTAAATAATTACGATTAAGTGCATCTTTATTTCTTTGAATATGGATTTTTGTTCATTGGCTTTTCATTTTTTAGTACCTTTGCCGATTGAAACAAACAATAAATTAAGTGACCTTAATAAAATCAATTTCCGGCATAAGAGGAACCATAGGTGGAAAGACGGGAGATGGATTGACGCCCGTTGATATCGTAAAGTTTAGCAGTGCGTATGCAGCCTGGCTAAGAACCAAGTCCGATAACAACAAAGTAGTAATTGGAAGAGATGCCAGACCTACGGGCGAAATGGTATCGAAACTAGTGGCTGCCACCCTACAAGGCATGGGAATGAATGTGGTAGACCTTGGGCTATCCACTACTCCAACTGTAGAAATAGCAGTTGTTTTAGAAAAAGCTGCCGGAGGAATTATTCTTACCGCTAGCCATAATCCTGTTCAGTGGAATGCCTTGAAACTCTTAAACGATAAAGGAGAATTTATCTCAGGAGAAGACGGTCAGGCTATCTTAGATTTAGCAGAAAGTGCAGATTACAATTTCAGCGAAGTAAAGAAAATAGGTAAATACACTACCCAAGACCATTACATCCAAAAGCATATCGACATGGTAATTGATTTACCTTTGGTGGATGTTGCGGCTATTCGTGAAAGAAAATTTAAGGTGGTAGTAGATGCTGTGAATAGTACTGGAGGAATTGCAATTCCAAAATTATTAAAATCTTTGGGAGTAGCTGAGGTCAGAGAACTCTATTGCTACCCTGATGGAAACTTCCCTCACAATCCAGAACCATTACCCGAAAATATAACCCATATCAGTAATGAATTGGCTAATGGTCATTATGATTTAGGATTTGTCTTAGATCCTGATGTGGACAGGTTGGCTATCGTAAATGAAGACGGAACTCCTTTTGGAGAGGAATATACTTTAGTTGCAGTAGCAGATTATATTTTAAGCCAGCATCAAGGAAATACCGTTTCTAATCTTTCAAGTACGCGTGCTTTGAGAGATGTGACAGAGAAAAGAGGGGGTAAATATGAAGCATCCGCAGTTGGAGAGGTAAATGTGGTTACTAAAATGAAAGAAACCAATGCAATTATTGGAGGAGAAGGTAATGGTGGAATTATTTATCCTGAATTGCACTATGGAAGAGATGCATTAGTAGGAATTGCATTGTTTTTAACGCATTTAGCTAAATTCGGAAAATCTTGCTCTCAACTTAGAGCATCTTTCCCTAGCTATCATATTTCTAAAAACAAAATTGAATTAACTCCTGAGATTGATGTAGATGGCATATTGGAAGCAATTCAAGAGCGATATAAAAACCAACCTATCAATACAATTGATGGCGTTAAAGTAGAATTTGATAAAGAATGGGTTCACTTGAGAAAATCAAATACAGAGCCTATCATCAGAATTTATTCAGAATCTGATTCGGAATCAAAAGCAGAGCATTTAGCACAAAAAATGATTTCGGATATTAAAGAGATTATTGCATATAAAGAGAACTAATATTATGGCAGGGATTTATTTAGATAATGCAGCAACTACCGCTTTAGACCCTGAGGTTTTTGAAGCGATGAAGCCTTATATGTTGAATCATTAT
>QNXU01000395.1 GCA_003973485.1 Bacteroidota bacterium
ATATCAATTAAATTTAAGCAGGGCTGAAGCTGAACATTTATGCGATCAGGATGAAGCTGCTAATCAATTTTATGATAACGCCATTGCATTAGCAACAAACAATAATCAAAAAGCAGATGCTTATGAGAAAAAAATTCACTTCTACACCAATATAGGTGAATTTAAGAATGCTTATGCCACAGGCAGTGAAGTTCTAAAGAAAATTTTTCATATAAAATTGCCACAAAACCCTCCAAAACCTGCTCTAATTATTAATATGCTGAAAACCAAAAGCAAATTTAAGGGGCAACCTATTAGAGATTTTGTTAATCATAAAACTGCTGAAGACCAAGACATTATAATGGCTGTAAAATTAATGGCAGCTATTTTGAAATCAGCCTACCAAATCAAACCAGAATTAGCCGTTGCCAATGCTATGGTGATGGTCAATTTATGCATGAAAAATGGGAACACATCTGAAAGTGCAATTGGATATTTAGTATTTGGTGGAATCTTTATGGGTGGCATTTTAGGAATGCGAAAAACTGGTCAGCAATTTGGGCAATTAGCTCACGACCTGAATGAAAAATTTGGGAATATGACACAAAGGAGTGAAGTGCTTTTTGTGAATGGTTATTTTGCCACATCCTGGTTAAACCCAGCTATTGAAGCAGAAGGCTACTTTACTAAAGCTTATGAGTCGGGTTTGGAAACAGGAGATCTTTTCCATACCGGATGCAGCTGCTGTGCCACTTTACAACATCAATTGATGCGTGGAGTTCCATTAGCCGAAATTGAAAAGAAGGCCTTAGCGTATGAAGAACTACTTGAAAATTTATCCAATAATCAAGAACTCATTGGCACGGTTAAGGCTGTAAAACAAGCCGTTTTATGTTTTCAAGGCAAAACAGACAGAGCCATTTCATTTGATGACGAGCATTTTTCAGAGCAAGATTATGCCTCCAAAACCAAAGATTATGTTTCTCAACATTTTGCACATTACTTTTTCATCAATCAACTATTTAACCAATATCTAAATAGGGATTTTGAGCTTACGGAAGAAACCATTAAAAAATCAAAAAGCTTAATGGATGCTTCTGCCGGAATGTTGCACAGCACTGAGCACTATTTCTGGTCTGGAATGAATGCGGCTTTGATGGCTAGAGAATCAAAAGGGAAAAAGTCCATTTTAAATACTGCGATTAAGAAATTTAAAAAATGGAAAGAGCAAAATCCTCATAATTTTGAAGCAAAATATTTGTTCTTGAAAGCAGAAAGTGAATTTATTAGCAAGAAATATTGGCAAGCATCCAAAACTTTTGCAGAGGCAATTCAAAGTGCCAGAAAATATAATTACAATCATTTACCTGCCATGATTCATGAACGCATGGCTGAATTAATGGATATTGAAAATAGGTATGAAGAAGCTAAATATCACCTTAACCGATCCATTATAATATACAGTAAACAAGGCTTCCAAATAAAGGCCGAATTATTACAAAAAAAGCAAAATACTGTATATGGAGGAAATGACCTTACTTTGTCCACTCAGGCAACAACTTCAGCCAGAATTACTGAATTCAACTTTGAAGGCGCAAATACCATTGATATCAATACCATTATAAAATCTTCTCAAACTTTATCGGGTGAAGTAGTCTTATCCAAATTATTGGACAAAGTGATGCATTTAGTTATTGAAAATGCCGGAGCTGAAAAGGGTTTCTTACTATTGAAAAATGAAGAAACTCTTGAATGGTTTGTAGAAGCCAGTTGCGATGTTGAAAATACAGAGGTCGAGTTGATGCAACATCTCCCTATCAAAGACATGATGCCGAGAGGTAAAAATCCTCAAATTTCAGCGGGCATTGTAAACTATGTTATGAGAACGGAGGAAAGTGTAGTATTAAATGATGCCACAAAGGAAGGGAATTTCACACAAGATGAGCATGTATTGATAAACAATCCCAAATCTATTTTATGCATACCACTGGTTTATAAAGGCAAAATGCTAGGAATTCTATATCTGGAAAATAATCTTTCTTATGGTGCTTTTAATGCGGACCGTACCAGAATCTTAAATATGCTCACTACTCAAATGGCCATCTCAATTGAGAATGCCATGTTATATGAAAATCTGGAAGAAAAGGTGCAGGAACGAACTGCTGAGGTAGTGGAACAAAAGGAAATTATTGAGAAGAAAAATGAAAATATTACTGCTAGTATAAAATATGCCGAAAGAATTCAAAGTGCTGCTTTACCTACTAATGAAAGCATAAGCGAATCACTAAAAGAAAATTTCATTTATTTTAAACCTCGAGACATCGTTTCTGGTGATTTTTACTGGTTTGCCAAAACAGACCACAAAATATTTATAGCTGCTGTGGATTGCACAGGTCATGGAGTTCCAGGAGCATTCATGTCTTTAGTGGGAGAATCTCATATGACCAGTATTGTTAAACAAAACAATATTCTAGAACCTGGCAAAATACTTGACAATTTACATGAAGCAATACAGCGCTCTTTAAAACAAAAAGAAACTAACAATCAAGACGGAATGGATGCTGCACTATGTGCCATTGATACTGAGGCTAATACTTTGGAATTTGCAGGGGCTAACAACCCCTTGCTAATGGTTGATAAAGAAGGAGAAATGACAATCGTTAAAGCCAACAAAATGGCCATAGGAGGCAAAAGAAAGACAAAGAAAAATGAAAAATTCACTAACCATAAATTTGACTTAATTAAAGGAACTACTTATTACATATATTCTGATGGCTATGCCGATCAATTTGGCGGGCCTGATGATAGGAAATTTATGGTAGGAAAAATGAAAAAATTACTTCAAGAGATAGCGCTGGAACCTATGGCTAAGCAGAAATCTATTCTTAACGATAGATTTGAAAGCTGGAAAGGACAGCAATCGCAAGTAGATGATGTATTAGTCATAGGGTTTAGATATGATGTGTAGGGCAATAAAACCCTACTCCTCTAATTCCCGAACTAATCTCGCTAAATCAAGAGGCTTAGTATACATATCTATTTCTCCTTCAGCATTTCTTGGCCATTCTTCTTTTGGCCTGTCCCAATATAGTTCTACTCCATTGTCGTCCGGATCGTTCAAATACAATGCCTCAGACACCCCATGATCAGCTGCTCCAGTAAATTTATAATTGGCTTTTCTTAGCCGAACAAATATTTCAGCCAATGCTTTTCGGGTTGGATAGACGATGGCGGTATGAAATAAACCGGGCGCATAATCTGGGCCTGGATTTGCTCCTTTGCTTTGCCATGTGTTCAAGCCAATATGATGGTGATAACCACCAGCCGAAATAAAAGCGGCTTGATTCCCCAATTTTTGAATGATTTCAAAGCCCAATAAGCCATGATAAAAATCTAAGGACTTGTCAAGATCTGATACTTTTAAATGAACATGCCCTATGCGCGTTTTTGAAGGGATTTTGTAATCTTCCATCTCATTAATTTTTAAATGAACTTTCACCCCAAGCTTCGTCAAAAACAATTTCATTTAACGACTTTCTAGTGCGCTCTTTTGTTTCCCTAAGTTTAAATTCCTCAGGAACATTCTCAATGTCTAGCTTATAACCTAAAGCTATACCCGATACAATCTCATAATCTTCAGGAATATCAAAATCCTTTTGGATATTTTCTCTTACTATTCCTGCCATTTGATGCAAATATAAACTCATGGCAGTGGCTTGTGCGGACATATTTCCAACGGCCAGACCCAGATCGTGCATATAGTGCATATTGGGTTTTTCGTTTTTTGCAAAGGTCTTTTTAGCAAAAGTCAGCATCAACACCGGAGCGTTTTTTGCCCATACTTGATTATGTTCGTTTATGCCATTCAGTACCTTTTCGAAAAGCCCTTCCTGAGATTTTTGAGCGACAATAAATCGCCATGGCTGCTCATTAAAACAAGATGCTGCCCAGCGAGCAGCTTCAAAAAGTTGATTCAATTGATCCTTTGTCACTTCCTGTTCCGAAAAAGCAACTGTACTTTTGCGTTTCTTAATTAAATCTAATTGAAGTTGAGCTAAATCTTGTGATGTATCTGTAATATGATTTTCCATAATTGTCTTTTTAAAGCAATACGAAAATTCAAATTACATGTTGCTACATGGATTAATCATACCAACAACGTAAAATCTAACAAGCATCATAGATGCAATTTAAAAAACTCGCAAAGGCGCGAAGCCGCTAAGTTTACGCAACGTTTATAAAAAAATATTATAACCTAATTTAAATTAATGGTGTACAAGTTGATTCTTCAATTATTACAGACTTTTCTTTGCGGCTTTGCGTCTCCCGACTTTCAGTGCGGGACAGGTTTTGCGTGAGTTACCATTCGGCTTAGCCGAAATAAAAGCCTTAATACTACATCCCAATATCTTTTTGCTTATCAAAAGACATCAGTTCCTTTTCTATATCATTCAAAATCTCCCCTGAAGTCATTAAGGAGTTCTCAAATTCATCAGGACTTTCATCACCTGCAAAGTGAATGCTTACCTCCTGATCAAGTGGCAAGAATATAGCTTCAAAAACTCCAGACAATTGCAATTTAGTAAGCTCCAAAATACCGGAATTCAAAGCTGCTTGGGTAATTTTATCTTTTCTTTCCGCTTCTATTTCCTTAATCTCCTTCATGGCAGCTTCCATTCTGTTTTCAAAGAGCGTAACGTCCAAATCCAATACTCTTATACTTTCAAATTCGGCCTGATCCCATTTAAAATTGGGGACATCCAATTTCGGATCGGGCAAAAGAATGGTAATATTCTGATCATAATCGCTACTCACTACCATCTCCTTCAAATCCACAAAAGCAGAAATCTCTACTGGAATTTCATAATAAGCAATAATTGGTCGGTTGGGTTTGTTCCTTCTATGCACAAAATAAACATCATTCAAAACCACTTTACCGCCATGGAAATCTTGCTGCAGAATCACTTCCTTTACTTGAGCTTCTTCGAGGTATTTTCGTGGATGATGAAATTTGGAGGTGCCCCAAATAGTAACAGGTACAGCTATTAAAATGCCTATGACAAGAAAGAAAATATTGGTTTTCATTTGGCTCTGTTTTGGTGAATACAGAAGTAAATATAGGGAAGAGTGGGTGGAATTGGAAATTAGTTGTATTAGATTTCAACTAATTTCCAATCAAGAATTTAAACAAACAAATGACAAGTAACATCTGCCTTTAAGGCTAATTTATTTTACATTGTAGTTCCTGTAATAACCTCATTGATTACATCCGTCAATTCTTCAAAATCGGTTGGTTTAATAACAATTTTTATTCTTTCGTCATCAATACCTCGATGAATCATAGTGTCCTTTATCTTGCTATGCCCAGTTAATATAACTATACGATTTAATAAATCTCCCTCTAATTCTTGTAATTTTTTTACTAATCCATATCCATCTAATTCACTCTTTTTTGAAAGGTCAATATCAATAAAAATTACATCAAAAATACTTATTGTTTCTAAATCACAATCTTGAGACCTAGGAAAAATTTTTATCTCAAGGTTTCCGTCAAAACTCAATAGGTTAGCAAATTCAAAAGCACCCTTTATATCTTCAAATTGATTTTCAAATACTGCTATTTTCATTTTTGACAATTTCAAATTCAATAACTAAACAAAGGGTACTACTATTTTTGATTGAAATTTTAGATTTCAAGTTATTTCTTGTTAGAAACTTATAAACTTGATTTATACCGTATGTGTTTCTTGAAGATATTTCTATTCTTTCATGATTAGATAATTCTGCTATCAACCTTTGAACTGACGCCAAGTCTTTCTCGGGAAAACCATTCTCTATTTTTAAACTAAAAGTATTTTTTTCAACAATGAATTCTGATTTGAAATTTCCATCTCCATGTTTTTCGATATTACTTATCCAATCAATCAAAAAAATCTCATATCCTTCTAAACTTATTTCAACGTAAATATCATCAATTTGATCATGATATATCAAATCAATGGTTGCAGTACTTCCCAAATATTTATAAATAGTCCTTTTAAAGGTAGAAAATATCTTGCTAAAATGAATTAAATCTGTCGCCACATTTTCAAATGGATTATTTGATTTCTCTAATAAGTAATCGGCTCTTTGTATAATGTTGTTAAGTTCATTTTTTGTTTGATTTAGTTCTTTTTCTAATTTTTCATTAAATTCTTCAGATTTTTCAGCTGGAACTTTATGTCTCACTTCTAATACTTTAGAAACATTTTTTATTGGTCCTAAACGATTCCTAATATAATGCATGGCACCTATAGACCTATCTACATACTTTCTATTATTTGATAACTTCCTTTTCTCTTCATCTTTAAATTCTCTTAATATTCTTTCTCCAGTTAAAAATTTTGCCATCTTATAAATAGCACTCTTCACCACTCTTTGGATTCCAATTATTTGAAGATATACAGGGATAGTTCTCTTCGTTAAAAAAACAAATATATATTCTCTATCTTCTAATTTCACATACATTGACAAATTAGTAGTACTTATATTTTTATCTAATTTGATATTGGCATCAATTTTAAAGTCTTTTGATTTAACATTTTCAGCATAGTTCTCCTCAAATTCATATTCATAAATAAACCTGGAACCATTAACAATAATAAGTTTATTATTGACTTCCTTATCGCACAAGAAACAATATAAATGTGTTACTAAGTCATCATTGATTTTATCATTTATCTCATTAACTACCTCCCTAAAAACAAGATGAGGTTTCTCTATCATTGAGGGATTGACATAATATTCATCGATAGCTTCAATGAGAACTTCTCTAAAATTTCTAACCTTAAGTCGTAAGGAAGTATACCATTCCACTACCCCAAGTACCAATACAGTAACAACTGTATTTACTATGTCAATTTGTGTGATGCTACCTGGTTGTAGAATATGATATGTGACATATAGGATTACCAACGAGAAAACAAATACCGCATAAAGTAGAATTGTCTTTTTATTCCCAGAGAAATTTATTGAATTAATTAATGGTAAGATTAACAATAAAAAGTTATAAGAAATAATAGGGTTTTTCCCAAACAAAATAAAAGTGATAAATAAAAAATCATTTAAAAGCCTAAGTTTGGAATACTCATTG
>QNXU01000012.1 GCA_003973485.1 Bacteroidota bacterium
GCCGAGGCCACCGCCCCCATTAGTGAGGAGCCCATGCAGAAATTGACCATAGTTTATGCCAATGAAGGCACTAGTGTTACCATTACAGAATTAAGCGGAAGCACTCAATATTATTTTGAAATATATGCTTATGTGCCGGGTACGTATTGTTATGCTTTTGGGCCTAATTCAGTTGATATCACTACTAATGCAGTATCAGCTACTAATACATTGACCCTTAATGGCGCGGCCACAACAATATCTTCGGTAGATAATGATGCTTCGGCAAATTTTATCACTGTTATGGATTTCAATATGAATGATCTTGGTGACGATGGTGCAGATTCCAAGATTTCAGGTTTTACTATCTCAGCTGGAGTTAATGATTACTTTGAAAGTAATGCTATTCTTTGGGATGCTATCATAGCCGATGCCCAAATTGTAAATACCACTAATAATGGAGGTGCAGGAATTATAAAATCAGCTGTTATAAGTGGAACTGATAACGAAATATCTGTAACAATTGCAAATTCCGAAAATAATAATGATAGCCAATTTGGTTTCTTAGCTGATGGCGGATCCATCAATATGCAACTCCAAATCAGATTGAAAGAAAGCATTACGGTTACTGATATTGATCTAAAAAACTTCGTGTTTGAATTTGATCCTGCTACCATCACCATCCGAAGTGGAAGTGAATTTGTTACAACAGCAGGAACAGAAATAACTACTTTAGATAACGATAATGAGATTGAAGTAATTGGTAGTGAATTTGAATTTACTACCCAGCCACCTGCAAGTGTAATTGCTGGCGAAAATGTGTCTCCGCAAGCCGTAGCAGAAGTAAAAGATACCAACGGCAATTTAGACTTGGATTATACCACCAATTTCACCATTTCCAATACGGATAATATTCCAATGCAAAATGAGCCAACTACTTTTAACAATGGTGTGATGACATTCCCTGCCAATTTTAATTACCAAGGAAGCGGTGATGGAAGTATAATCATTACAGACAATGCCCCTGGTAACTTTAATGTAACCTCAAGTGCTGTAACTGTAGATCCAACTATAGAACTAATAGAACAAACAGCAGGATTAAATAATGGAACTTTGCAAAGTGGCACCAATGATCAGGCAGTATTAGGTTTTACAATTGATGTTTTAGGGAATACCCAAATGCAGGAAATTGTATTTACTACTGATATTGACCTAAGCAATGTAGTCAATAATCTAAGGATTGTTGAGTCTACAAATAATACCTATGAAGGAACCGCCACTGATGGTGTGATAGCCTCATCTCCAACAATAGACAATGGAGCTAACACTATAACTTTCACAGGGTTGACAGAAGATTTAACTTCTGAGACTAAAAATTATTTCTTGATTTTGGATGTGGACGCAAGCGTAAATGAATTTGATAATTCCGATTTAACAATTGCATTGGACATGGCCAACATTGTATTTAATAATTCAGCCAATACAGTAGCCAATAACATTTTTAAAATTTATAGTTTTAACGATATCATCGATC
This sequence comes from Bacteroidota bacterium, assembly GCA_003973485.1. GTDB lineage: Bacteria > Bacteroidota > Bacteroidia > Cytophagales > Cyclobacteriaceae > Marivirga. The sequence goes on from QNXU01000012.1 coordinate 1,514, forward strand.
CTTTAGTAGATCAAGTAATTGCCAGCCCAACAGTTCTTTCAGGTATTGATTTAGGAACTGATGCTTTAGCAATTGAAATTACTTTTAACGAAGAAATGGATCCTTCTGTAATTCCTGCTATTTCTTTTCCTACTACTGGTGAAAACCCGGGGTCAAGTTTAATAGGGCCAAATGGAAATAGTGCTTGGTCTCCTGATAATACTGTTTATACCTTTTATTTTGATTTGGTAGATCAAGATGTATTAATTGAAAATATTGATGTTCTGATCACTAATGCTAAAGATAAATCTGGTAATAGTTTAGCAGATCATCTGGAAAATAATTTGTTCACCATTGATACAGAAAACCCAAAAGCAGATCTAATAAATCTTAATGTAGTTTCGATCAATCGACCCGATAATACAATTGAGATGGAAATCACTTTTGATAAAGTGATGAATAATACAATTGATCCGGATTTCTCTTTCAACGGCACTACTGAGATGTCTAATAATGGAGATGGTGCTTGGAGTGGAGGGAATACCGTTTTTACTGTTACTTTTGATCACAGTCTGGTGGAGGAAGAAGTTAGTGTCGCAAACATTGATATAACCAATGCTCAAGATGCATCGGGAAATATCATGGAGCCTGCAACTTCTGCTAATTTTGCAATAAATACAGTCCGATCAAGAATTGAAAACATAAGTGCCACTAATACAGATGGAATTTATAAGGAGAATGATTTAATTAATATTGAGGTTACTTTTGATCAGGATATTATGGTTAGTGGTAATCCTGAATTGGATCTAAATTCGGGTGGTGTGGCTGAATATTTAAGCACTTCATTAAATGTTTTAACATTTGAATATACAGTTGCGGCTGGTGAGAATATTGGCGATTTAGATGTTATCAACTTCAATTTGCTTGGGGCAACCATTACAAATACTGTGGGAAATGAGGCTATTTTAACACTACCAATCAGCCCAAATAGACTTCAGGATAATAAAAACATAGAAATTGATACAAGAAGTCCTCTTGTGAGTAACATTATTTTAGATAAAGCTATTATTAGCAGGACAGAAACTATTTTAAATGTTACGGTGGAATATGATGAAGATATGGATCAATCTTCAAACCCATTATTCAGCTTTAGCGCTGGTAATAATATGGTATTAGAAAGTAGTTCATGGGCAGATTCACAAACCTTTATAGCAGAATTTCGCCATGATTTATTAGTTGAAGAGGAAAGAGATAATGTCACAATTGAAATAAGCGGTGCTACAGATGTGGTGGGAAATACAGCCGTAACAGAAAATTCAGGATCTTTTGATATTGATACTCAAAGACCTAGAATTACCCAAATAGTTTCATCAACTGCAAATGGAACTTATGGGCCAGGTGATCAAATCAATATTAAAGTTGTATTTGATGAGAATATTCAACAAATAGGTACAGCCCCTATTTTAACTTTAAATACTGGGGCCACAGCCTCTTTTGATAATATCACAAATGGAAACGAACTAAATTTCACTTATACAATAGGAGCCACTGCTTCAGGGGAAAATACTACTGATTTAAATGTGACTGCGATATCAAATTCTCAGAATGAAATATTGGATTTGGTGGATAATCCTTCCGTTTTAACTTTGCCAGCAAGTCCTAATCGTTTGATTGACAATTCAGATTTAATAATTGACACAAGCTCTCCAACGGTAACAATCGATTTAGATAATACAGAGATTACTAGAGCGAATAATCAATTGGTTCTTATTGCTACCTATAATGAAGATATGGATCAAGGCTCAACTCCAAATTTTAATGTGCAGGGGTCTGGTGATTTCATTTTGGATGGAGGTAGTTGGGATTCAGCAACAGAGTATGTTGCCACTTTTACGCATAATTTAACAGAAGAAGAAGTTCAAAATGTGACCATAGAGGTTTCTGGAGCAACAGATGTGGTGGGGAATACCGCTATTACCAATACATCTGGAACTTTCATAATAGATACCCAAAAGCCAAGAATTGTTGAAATTGTTTCTTCTAGCCCAGACGGATTATACAGTCCAGGCGATATCATTAATATTCAATTAGTTTTTGATGAAGATGTTACGGTAGGTGGAACTCCATTATTGGATTTAAATTCAGGTGGGCAAGCTTCTTTTCAAAACGTTACAAATGGCAATGAAGTGAATTTTGTTTACACCGTTGGTGGCGTTAATTCAGGTGAAAACACTAATGATTTGGATGTGACAGCATTTGATTTAAATGGAGGAAACATTAGAGACTTGCTTGATAATGATGCAGAGATTGTTCTTCCCATAAGTCCAAACCGCCTTCTTGATAATGCAGATCTTCAAGTGGATTCTGATCCTGCAGATATTGCTAATGTAACCGCTACGCCTAATCAAGGATTCTTTACAACAGGAGACCAAATTGATATCACAATTGAATTTAATGAAGCTGTTATTGTAACCGGAACGCCATTACTTTCATTAAATACAGGTTCTACCGCAGAATTTGTTAGTGGATCCAACTCAACCATACTAACTTTTAATTATACTGTGGAAGCTTCTGATGGTGGCGCAATTCTGGACGTTGCAGATTTAGAATATGCTAGTGCAAATAGCATTGACCTAAACGGAGGAACAATTGAAGATTTGGCTGGAATTAATGCCAGTTTAGGATTGCCTACTGTTGGTAGTGCAAATTCTTTAAGTGGGAATACCGATATAACTATTGATACCCAAGACCCTGAATTAGCTAATAACCCATTTACACCTTTCAATGGTGAATTTAATGTTTCCCATGCATTGACTTTTACAATTGAATTGAACGAGCCTGTTTCAGGGCAAGGAACAAATAACATATCAATAATTGATAAGCAAACAACCAATGTATTGGCAGTATTGGATGCCGGTACCGCTTTTACAAATAATACCAGCACTACTTTAGAATTCGATTCTTTTGAAAACTTATTGGAAGATTCCACAGAATACTATATCCAATTTGCACCAGGAGCTTTGGTGGATAGGGCTGGAAATGAATTTGCTGGATTTACAGCTGATAATGTTTGGTCATTTACCACTTTTGGTCCTGCCAGAATCGATGATTTTTCTATTGGTGCTTGTGTGGGGGAAGTATTTACGATTCAAGGTCAGTATTTCACAGGAGTCAGTAGAATTCGCACCAATATTAATGGCGATACTCCATTCACCATCTCTACTTTTACGGTGGTGGATGATGAAACAATTGAATTCACCGTACCAGCAGGAACCGTTCCTGGGACTATTACTTTGGACAAACAGACAGGACAAGCAGGTAATACAGAAGATGCAAGCACAACTTCCGATGAGCCAATTAAAGTAGGGCCAAGTAGCGCACAATTAGTTTTGGTCGATCCAAATGATGATGCAATTTGTGATATCGATGATTTAGGAAATGTAAATGAAGTTGATTTCACGGTTGATATTGTGGGCGGAAATGGAGTTTATACCTTGGTTTATCAAGTTAATACTAATGATCCGATTACCATTACGGGCTATGAAGAAGGGCAAACTTTTTCAATTGTCCCTCCTGATTCTGCTGAAAACAATGTTTCGATTGTGTCTTTAACTGATGAAGATCCAGACCTTAATACTTGTAGTGCACCAGATTTAGGTACTGATATTGAGGTTGTAAAATATATTCGTTCCAGAGTTGATGCAGGTGGTTTTGAAAATCAGGATGATGAATTTGGAGTGATTGAACTTTGTGGTGCAAACACTAGTGTTATTGATTTCTCAGATTTAAGTACAGTAGTGAATAGCCCAGAAATATCAGGAACGGTTCAACAGGGAACTTGGACGATAGATGAAGGGCCAAGCTCGAATGGTGGTGGTTTCTCTCCAGACTTTTCACTTAAATCGGTTCAAACAGACAGACCTGATACTGTTAAATATTACGCAAGCTTTGCTGATGGTGTAAGAGGCGAAGTAGTTTTGGAATTGACTTCAGACGACCCAGGAGGACTAAACCCTTGTGTGGGAACCAGTGATTTCGTCATCATTCGATTTGTAGAGAGCATTTCCGTTAATTCTGATCGAAACGTGGCCATTTGTTTGGATGAAGATGAAAATGGAAATCAAATTGCAATTGCAAATTTAGAAAGCACGGTTTCTGGTGGTAGTGCATCCGACAGTCTTTCAGTTGAATGGACGAGGGTTGATGAATTCAATGAAGAAGCTGGCCATGATGGCTCATGGGGATTTAAGGATGATATAAACCAAACCTCATATTCTTTGACATCTAATGTGCTTAATCCTATTTACAAGGCAAGTCCTCAAGAATTGCTTGAAGGGAGAGCCACTGTGGAGATTTTACCCGTTTTGGTTTCAGGCGTTGGATGTGGAGCTATTCCAGCTCCAAGAGAAGTGGATGTCAGAATAAACGATATTCCTAACCCCACAAAATCTTCGGGTCCTGAAATTGTTTGTGCAGGAGATCAAGAAGTTCGTTTCAGAATGAATACTTCTTCTCCTGGAAATACCTTCCAATGGAATTTTACTAACGGATTAAACGAATTTGATGGGGCTACCAACAGCAACCTTGTGTTTGTTAATTTTAGAGAGGTGGCTACAGAAACAATCGATACCTTAGTGGTGCAAGAGTTTAATCCAAATACGGGCTGTATAAGCAAACCGGACACCTTCTTTATTTCTTTAAAACCATTGCCGATTGCCAATATTAAATATAATTCCACCACTACCATTTCGAATACTGCGGCACTAATCCCGCTTGAAGGAGAAGGAGGAACAGAAGGAAATTTGGTGGATGCTACAAGCGAAAATGGACAATTTTCTGGTTCAGGAGTTATTCAGAACAGCAACGGTGATTATTTCTTGGATAGCAGCCAGTTAGGGGTTACGGATATAACAGATGAAGAGGATGTTCATGAGGTTGTATTTACCTTTACAAATGAATTTGGATGTACTGCTACTGATACCATAGCTTTTAACGTTTTTGATGCAGAACGAATTTTCCCTGCCTTAGCGGAAGAGTATTGCCAATTGGATGCTCACGATACTATAAGTGTTGATAATGCCATTATTCCAGACGGTTTTATCGTAAGTGCAATTAATGGACCTGGTATTACGGAAGTCGGCTATACTGATGTAGTGGTTGGAAATGATACAATATCTGTTTTAAGAGCGATTTTTGATCCTGAAACTGCTTATGCAAATAACCCAAATACTGAAAATCAAAATGTAATATCAATTACTTATTCTATTGAAGATCCGAATGATGCTGCGAATAATGCTGAAAATGTAGGTGAACAAAACGTAATTGTTAATCCTTTACCAGAGTTGGAAATTGATGATATTGAAGCCAGTATATGTACTTATGATGAAAGATTTGAGTTTGAGCCAATCGGAATTACTGGCAATAATTATTCCTTAGAGTTAATTAATGAGGGCTTGCCTGATAGCCTCGTGATTGGGGATAGTTTAGAAGGTTTTGAATTTGATCCTGCTCCCCTCTTAGCTTATCTTGCTGATATTGGAGAAGACTCAATAAGAATCTTTATAAAGTATACTTATCAAAATCAAAATTCTTGTGAAAATTCAAG
>QNXU01000223.1 GCA_003973485.1 Bacteroidota bacterium
ATTGCATGCAGTTCTCCCCTGGCAAGAGCAGGTTTTAATAAATTAGCAGCATCCATTGCGCCTTCTCCACCACCAGCTCCAATTAAGGTGTGAATCTCATCTATGAATAAAATAATTTGTCCATCAGAATCGGTTACCTCTTTAATTACCGATTTTAATCTTTCTTCAAATTCTCCTTTGTATTTAGCACCGGCAACTAAAAGACCCATGTCTAAAGAAATAAGAATTTTATCTTTTAAGTTTTCGGGCACATCACCATCCACAATTCTTTGCGCCATTCCTTCCACTATGGCAGTTTTACCAACACCTGGTTCTCCTAATAGGATAGGGTTGTTTTTAGTTCTTCTGGATAGGATTTGTAAAACTCTTCTAATTTCTTCATCTCTACCGATAACTGGGTCAATCTTCCCGGCTTTGGCTTGCTCATTCAAATTAATGCTGTATCGCTCTAATGAACGATATTTCGATTCTGCATTTTGATCTTTTACTGAATCACCACCTCTCAATTCTTTAATGGCTTTAATCAAATCTTTTTCAGCAAATCCAGCATCTTTCAATAAAGTGGAGGTTTTGTCTCCTGTTTTTAAAATTCCTAAGATCAAGTGCTCAATGGCAACATAATCGTCCTTAAATTCTTTTAAGAACTTTTTGGCTTCCGTCATCGCCTTATGTGCATCATTCGATAAATAAGGCTGTGCTCCACTTACTTTCGGATAGCTTTCTACTAATTCATTTAGTTTAGTGTCTAATTGAGCTTTATTGATATTGAGCTTTTTATTAACGAAAGAAAGTACGTTCTCGTCAGTTTGCTGAATAGCTTTCAACAAATGCCCTGTTTCAATGGCTTGCTGACCATTTCCCAGCGCAATCTCAGCAGCTTTTTGAATAGCTTCCTGCGATTTTATGGTATATTCGTTTAAGTTCATTTTTGTAAGTTTTTGATTCTATTATATGCTGTATTTAACAATTCTTTTACCAACTAGTAAAAGCTGACTTTTTGACTTATTTCAAATTAAAATTTCACTTAATCAAGACTAATTGTCACTATTTTTTTGCTTTTTATAATAATTATGAGTGTAGATTTTTTACTTTATTTAACGAAAATCAGTCAGTAGAGGTCTTTTTTTGTGAAAGTATTTATGCTGATTGGAGACTAGAGTTAAATAGAAATCTATTAGCTGTCTTTAAAATTGAATTATTTCAATACCTTTATAATAATTTTAATTTTGTTAGTAAATAGTGAAGCCGTCAAATGAAGTTTATACATCTCTTTGTAACCTTTTTATTATTTAGTCAATTTCTAATGGCTCAAAGCGGGGATGTAGTCCTTAATCATTTTGAAGTACCACTTCCACCTCAGGATTATCAGTACCAGGATATGAATATTGATAATCAGGGTAGATTATTATTGGCTTACAAAAAGGGGATTTTACAATTTGATGGTAATTCTTGGGTGAAGGTAAAAGTAAGTAGCAGCCCAATTAAATTTTTAGAAGTAAATGGTAAGCGTTTATTGTTAGCTAAAGATGGAATTTATGAAATAAAAGAAGATCAATTTCATACTAATAAATTAGAACTTCTTTATCAAACACCATTATTGTCCCCAATAGTTGATTTAGTATTTTATGAAAACCAGTACTATTTATTAGCAAATGAGCAATTAACAATTTTCAGTGAGCAATTTGAAAAGCTTAATACATATAAGTCCAATTTAGGCTATAAAGATGTTTTTGTATGGAAAGATAAATTATATGCCTTTGAGGATAATTATTTAGTTGAGAATGTGGAGGGAACTTGGGTGGATTTAAATCTATTTGCTCCGGAGAATAGTGATTTTGTTTTTTCTGTTAAAGGGGCAAATCAATTGTATTTCGCCTATGATAATGGAGAATTTTATTCTTTTGATGGTAAGGAATTTACACCTTATTCTTCAGCCTTAAATGAATATTTAAGAGAGAATTACCCCATTTCTGGTAAATATTTTGATGGTAAAATTATCATTTCCACTTTAATTGGAGGTGTGGCTTTAGTAGATGAATATTCAGGTGAAATCATTTCCACAATTCAAAATTACAATGGGCTTCCAACTAATGAGGTGAATGCCATTACGATGGATCAACAAATGGGTTTATGGCTTGCTCATCCTTATGGGCTATCAAGGGCAGCACTAAATATTCCGTTAAAGGATTTTCAGTTTTATCCAGGATTGGAGGGCTTACCAGAGACTATTCTTTTAAGCCACGATACCCTATGGGTTGGTACTACAGAAGGATTATATTTTCTAAAGGAAGTGAAAGATTATGAAACCCTGCAGAAAAAAATGATTCAAAAAGTAAAAATCAATAGTACTAAGGAGTTAGATTCAAAGAATGGTGAAAATGATAGTGGTTTTTTAGAAAATCTATTTAGCACTGAAGATGATACAGAAGAGCAAATATTTATTGAGGAAGAGCTGAAAAAATTCCGAAAAATCTATAGAAGTGAAGGAATTCGTTTTAGAGCATTACGAGAGAAGCTGGAAGAAAAGGAAAGACAATTAAAGGATTCCTTACAAAGGGTTAGCCAAAATCAATCGAAAACTCAAAAAGCGAAGTCGAAAAATATAAAACCAAAATATAAGTCAGTGGTAAAAACCATAGACATCTCACGATTAAAATCTATCAAATTTGAATTTCAAAAAGTCAATACAGTAGCGCCACATGTTGAATCTTTAGTAAAAACAGATTTAGGCTTGATTGCGCGAAGTAATACTGGGTTGTATTTAGTCAAAAGAGAAGAGATAGTGAAGATATCAAATTTGAAAATGATTAAAAAAATGCTTTATGATTCAAAAAGGCAGGTTTTATGGATAAGTAACAGGGAGGGGCTATTTAGTATTGATATAATTGATGAGTCGTATAATCAAAAGAAACATTCTGAAAATAAATTCCATGACCTATTAATTCAAGGCAGTCAATTGTCAGCAGTAGGTGAAAATATCTTAGAAATTTTCAATATAAAAACAGATGGTTTGCAGACTGTCAGAAAGGCCAATATCAACAATAGCTTTTCAGAGGAAATGCTATTGTTTTTTGAATCAGGTAAAATTAAACTATTAAGATCTGATGGTGTGCTGGCTTTAGATGAAGCAAAGCGTGATTTAGAATTTGACACTCTATTCCAAAAACCATTACAATATTTTTTAAAGGATCAGAATGAAGATATTTGGTTTTTGAATAATAAAGAGGAATGGAATTCGGTACATAATAAAATTCCACAGCAATTAAAAGATTGGTTACATATAGTTCCTTCATTAAAAAATATTTATAAGGCAAATGATACAACGGTCTATTTAGTGACCAATCAACGCATTATAAGATGGAAATATGTTACAGAAAAAGAATATCCTTTACCTAAAACTTTTATTGATGGGGTGATGGTTGAAAATGAATGGGTCTTGGATACTGAAGTTGTTAAAATGCAACATGGTCAAAATAATTTAAAGATCAGTTTAAGTACGCCTGAATATTTGTTTAAAGATGATGTGGAATATCAATATTTTGTGAAAGGACTGATGGATGAATGGTCAGCTTGGTCTTCGATTAGAGAAATTGATTTTCCTTATATCCCAACTGGTGATTATGTTTTGCAAATCAGAGCTAAGACTTTTCTGAATGAGAATGTTCGAAGTTTTGATTTTAAATTTGAAGTATTGCCACCTTATTGGCAAACTTGGTGGTTTTATATGTTAGAGATTGCTTTTTTTAGTATATTAATTTTAATCTCCATTAAGCTAAATACCACCAATCAAAGTTCCTATTTAACTAAAACTTTTACCTTCTTAACACTGATTCTATTTCTAGAATTTATTGCAACTATACTTGAGAATAATTTAGAAGGATATTTGGATGACTCACCTGTTTATACTTTTGCCATAAATGTTGTATTGGCACTTTCAATATCCCCAATTGAGAAGGGAATTAATAAAGTTTTGGTAACAATTAATTCTGCTAGGTCAAAAGAATTAATTGCGAAAATGAGGTCAAACCAAAAAGAAAAGAATAAAAATGAGTAGAGTAAAAATAGATGAGCCAGAACAGTATATTTTTAAAGCTAATATAAAAACAAGAATTACAGATTTAAATTATGGAGGGCACGTAGGAAATGATAGGATATTTGCTTTTATGCATGATGCCCGTGTGCAGTTTTTCAAATCTTTAGGCTATAAAAATGAAATGGATTTTGATGGCTTAGGCAATATTCAAACAGATGCGGCTATAACTTATAAGGCCGAAGTTTTTGCTCATGAAGACTTAGAAATCGCAATAGGAATCAAAGATATCAATAAATATGGATGTGATTTTGTTTACAAATTCTTGAAGTCAGATGGTAGCTTAGCGGCACTTGGTAAAACAGGAATCGTTTTTTTCGATTATGAAAAAAGGAAAATTGCTTCTATTCCTCAGACATTTCTTGATAAAATGAAGTAGCCAGGTATTTACCTGACTACATTTACTCCACCCCTTTGTTCATAAGTTCTGCTATTTGCATCAGTTCCTTTAAAATTGATGATATAAGCATATAATCCTGGTGGAACTGCTACACCTCCTAAATCAGTAGCGTCCCATTCAAAGTTTTTATCACTAGATTCAAAAACAATAGTCCCCCATCTATTGAAGATGATGATTTGAAAATCTCCAACATATTCATTTGCAAATACGCTAAACACTCGATTTTGAGCAATTGAACTGTTAGGTCTAATAGCGTCAGGTGCAAATACTTTAGGTTGGCAATCTTCTAAAACAGTAGTTCTGATATCAAAAACACATCCAGAAGCCGTTAATCTAACACTATATTCACCTGGTTCGTTTGCAATTATTCTCCTATTATTAGAAGTGCTTCCATCTGGCAGAGTCCAGGTATAACTGCCGAAGGAACCAGGATCCAAAGTAACTGTCCTTTCTGACTCTATTCCTGTAGGACAAATGAAATAAGTATCTTGAATTTGCGGTTCAAATACTTCCTGAACTGTTAAGTCTCGCCTAATGATTACTGGGTCACATCCGCCCGGGCCATTATCGTTCACTGTGAATGTGTAGGTGCTGCTTTCCGTGATGTTCCATTCTAATACATTAGAATTTGGGTCCACAGTTGGGATATTGGTTCCCTGCGCATTTGTTAGTGAATAATTGAAATTCCCGCTACCACCAGTTATTTCACCAATTAACAAAATAGTTCCATCTTCACAATTGGTTTCGCTGGTTAGGCTTACTTCTACGGCAGTATAGACATTGTCCACATTAACAGATAATTCTGCTGCACAGCTAATATTTCCTCTTGGGTTTACGGTTACTGAATAAGTTCCAGATTGATTTACAGTAATACTTTGGCCTTGGGCTCCATTGCTCCAATTGAAAGTATAATCTGCTGGATCTTGTCCGTCTAAAATTGCAGTTAGTTGATTACCTCCTTCACAATCCACCTCATTTTCAATTTCTAGTATAGAAGCCTGTGGACTCAATTCTACATTCATAGAAGCATTGCTAGGGCATAGACTTCCCTCAGTTGCTTCAATATCATATACTCCACTGCCCACATTATTAGGGTCAGTAGGGTTTGGCGTAATATTGAAAGTAGCATTTGGATTTAAGCTTTGTAAGTAACCTAATAAATCATATCCATTTCCACAGCCGAATACATTGTCATCAGGATTGAATTGTACTGAATCAGGTAGATTAATTGTTACGGATCCAACCCCCACACAACCATTTCCATTGTTGTCTGTGACTGCTAAACTGTAAGTGCCTTCACTTAGGTTACTTATGGTAAATGTACTATCAAGTTCACTAGCACTTTGTATTGTATCATTATTCTGATCAATTAATTGCCAGTTGAAAGAAGGCGTAAGAGTTCCAGAGTTTGAATTTATTACCACTTCAATAGCTTGATTGTTAGGATTGCAATCTGTTGCTACTTGGTTTGCTGTTACAGTGAAATCAGTATTAGTTAAGGGAACTGTTTCTACGGTCACACAACCCGATAAATTATCAGTAACTGTGATATTATAGGTGCCAGCTTGTAGATTATTTGCTGTAATTTGACCATCTGGAACTGCTGTAGGGCCAGACCATGTAATGTTAAAATCACCTGAACCACCTGAGGTACTTATTGCTATTAAACCATCAGCATTTCCACAACTTGGAGGATTGGTATTGTCAACTGAAATAACTGGATTTTCATTCACTATTACCTCAATTTCATCTTCTGCATAACAACTTGGGTCAAGTGGGTCTGGAATTTCTACTCTTATTAAGAAAGTTCCCGCTGTACTTGTATTGACATCAAAATTCTGTCCAGTGGCGGATTGCTGAACATCATCCACAAACCAACGGTATTGATTCGCATTTCCACTTGCATTTAATCTTAGCTGCTCATCTTGGCAAACTGCTCTATCTCCTCCTAAGTCAGCTTCATAAGGAGGCCCTACAAATATTTCTGCAGTTGAAATACAACCATTTGCACTTGTGATGGTAACGTTGTAGATGCCAGTTTCTGTAATTTCAATAGTTTGAGTTGTTTCCCCTGTATTCCATAAATAGGTATGGCCAGGTTCATCTACTATATCTTCTCCTAAAGTTAAAGTACTACCACAAAAGTTTCTTGGGCTAATTACATTACTAACATCTGGGCTAGGGAAAATCTCAAAATTCTCTACAAGTAATTCATCATATCCACATTCATTGGTTATGCGAAGTGCTGCTTCATAAACTCCAGGTTCAAGCTCTATGTCCAATGTGTCATTCTGATTTGTAGAAGTATAAACACTTGTTGTACTATCTATCGGAGTTATAGTCCAATTGAATTGGTCAAAGTTTGTTTTTCCAGTTGCTCCTAAAATGATTGGTTCAGAAGAACAGTTAGCAGTTACGCTAATGCTTGGTTCTTGCTGTGGAGTAGATAGGTTTTGTACAAAATTAGGTAATCCTAATCGGCTGATCCTTCCAGCTAAATTGAAAGCTTGTAAAGTTCCAGCTAAATTACTACCATTTTCAGGTGCAAATCTTTGGTCTGGAGATCCTATGGTATAAATATTTTGGCTATTAT
>QNXU01000343.1 GCA_003973485.1 Bacteroidota bacterium
TTGATAATCATTACTCAATAAACCATATTGTCGTTCAAGTCTTCTAACTTTATTACTAGAATAAGCTAATTGTACACGACATTCAGCAAACTGCTCTTTTCTTATTCTACTAGGAGAATTTCGATACTTTGCATACATTGTTACACATATATCATATTCTTCATAATAAATTTTCAAAGCCTCTTCTACATCTTTATGATACTTATCATACTGTTGTCCGAGTTCAATACTTTTTTTAATTTCATTTTTCAAACACTGTTGGGCTGTATGCACTTCACTACGACTAGGATTCTTACTAATCTCACATCTTTCAGCAGAATTTAAAAGAGAAATGGTAGGGGATATGCCCACTGAAATGTTTTTCCATTTCTTCAAATCTTTTTCTGATGCAGCTCAATGTAATTTGGATATTCAAGTAAGTGGTGATAATGAACATCATAAAATTGAAGCTATTTTCAAAGGTTGGGCTGGAGCTATTAAAATGGCGGTTAGCCGTGATGAAAGTCGCTTAAATGATTTGCCTTCTACTAAAGGGGCTTTGTAGATGTTTAACTGATAGAATTCTTCTAAATTTTCACTAATCATTTGTTTTATACGTATAGTATTTTTAAATTAGTGGTATAAAATAGTATTGATTATGGACACTAAAGTAACTTTATCATTTAATGATGAAATAATAGGCAAGGCTAAGCAATTTGCTGAGCAAAATAATATTAGTTTGTCTCGTCTTACCGAGTTTCTTTATAAGCAAATCACATCAGGCGAATATAAATCCTTAGATGAATTGCCTGTTGCAGATTGGGTCAATCAAGTAGCGGAAGGAAAGGCTGAATATCACACCAAAGCCCGAAAAAGAAAGGATATGAAGGCAGAATATTTATCTTCCAAAAAATGAAAGTCTTTTTGGATGCCAATATCATTGTGTCTGTACTCAATAAAGAATATCCTCTTTTTAACCACAGTGCTAGAATTTTAAGTTTAGCAGGTCAGTCTAAGTTTGAATTTTACACATCTCCAATTTGCTTAGCAATTGCTTTTTTCTTTGCTTCTAAGAAAGTGAGTGAAGCTAAGGCTAAAGAGAAAATATCATTACTTTGCCAGCATATTAAAATTGCAGATGCAGATCAAGATGGAGTTAAAAAAGCATTAACCAATAAAAAAATACATGATTTGGAAGATGGTTTTGAATATTACGCTGCTGAAAGAGTGGGATGCAAAGCGATATTGACTGAAGATAAAAATGACTTCTATTTCAGCGAAATAGAAGTCTTAAATTGCAGTGAGTTTATAGCTCAGAAAGTTTAATTTTACTTGACTTGAAACAAATGTTTTAGGACTCTCTTTCCGAATTCAGCATCTTTCTTATTGAAAAGTACTGCATGAAAAACCGCTCCTTCATGTTCAATCTTGGTAATTACGAATCGTGAATCAAATATAGTATTGAATTTATCCATGATTTTAGCTTCTTGTCTTTCCGAAATTCCTGTTAAAATGAAATTTGGATCATTTTGAAGTGCTTCAATTCTCTTTTTTAAAGATGTTTTAAAAATTATTTCGGGGGTATTCCCCATTAAATCATGTTCATTGTAATGAAGGTCGGTCATCAAATAATTATTGGTAGTCACAATTTGATAATCTGAATTAATAAAAATAATACCCTCATAGACTTTGTCCAAAAGGCTGTTCATCATATTAATTTGTAAATCTTTAAAATTGATAGCTTGCTGTAATGATTTCTGATTTCTATTCATCTCTTCCTGAGTAGCTTGTAGTTCTTCCATATTTTGACGCATTTCCTCTTCTTGAGCTTGCATTTGTTCCGTCATTTCTTGCGATTGTTCCAATAATTTTTGCGTTTTCTCCTGCATTTTAATGGATTCAATTACACTTCCTAATCTAGTCGCCAGTTCAGTAAGCAATTCTTGTTCATGCTTTTCAAATTCTTGGAAAGAGGCAATTTCAATTACACCTACTATTTGTTGTTCAGTTTTGAGTGGTAAAATCATGATTGAACGTGGTAGGGCATCTCCTAATCCTGAGGTAATATTAATATAAGAAGAAGGAATATCCGTCATATAAATTGATTCGCCTTCTAGCCACGTTTGCCCGACTAATCCTTCACCTTTTTCAATTTTTTTATGTATATATTTCTTTTTATTGTAAGCATAACAAGCTTTCAATTCCATTACAGGTTCTTGCGTTTCATCATTTAGAATAAAGAAAGCGCCTTGATTAGCTTTTATGTACTTAACAGTTTCGCTGATTATTAAATTAGCAAATTCACCCAAGTTGGTATTATTCTCTTTCATTAAATCTGAGAAATGACTTAAACCTTCAATGTTCCAGCTTCTGAGTTCATCTTGTTTTGCTTTTAGTTCTAAGGATTCATTTTTATCCTTTATTAATTTTAAATTTTCTCGAAGATTATCCAACATCAAACTGAAATTTCGATTAAGACTTCCAATTTCATCATTAGAATTATGATCTAATTCTTTACCAGCGGTGCTGTCTCCAGACAATACTTTTTTCACGATATTGTCAAGTTTTATGATAGGTTTTGAAACCGTTTTTCGTAAGTAATAAACAAGGGTAAAGACGGTTAGCAATAATAAAATTAAGGTAATACCAATCACTAAAGAAGCGGTCTGCCTTAAGGAGTTGTTTTGTTTATTGATTTTTTGATATAGTAAGGATATTTTAGGCTCTGTTTGTTGTTTATTTCTATTTAATTTTAGGAATTGCCCAGCTTTTTCGTTGAGTCCAATAGCAATTTCGGTTTGAACTATTTTATCAAAATGATTTTTATATGCTCTTATGGCATCAATTGTTTTATTTTTATATGGGCTGGTCATGTGAGGGAATTCTTCAATGCTAGCACCTTTAACAAAATCTATAAACTGATCTGCTGTATTATGTAATTTATTGGTATAATTCATGTCTTTTCTCAAAGCGAAATCCTTTTCATGCCTTCTCAAACTAAAAGCATATACTTTTTCTTCCGCAGATTGACAATTTTGAAGGTCATGAACATAGCTTCTCATTTCACCTTCTAAACCGTGATCTTTAAAACCTCTTGTGTAAAGCAATTTGCGTAAGTCATCAAATGCATTTTTGTAGCTATTGACTGAAATTAAGATTGATCTAAAATCGTTTTCTAGGGCTTTACTTTTGACAAATTTTGAATTTGACTTTTGTTCTAAAGAATTTTCTACTGTTTCAACTTCAGAGAAAAACTGTTCAGTAAATTTACTTTTGCCATCTTCTAAAAAGTCAATTTTTTTCCATCCGAATATTAGAAAATCTTGCTCTATTTTTTGAGCATTGTCAAAACGCATCATGGTTTCAGCAACATCTGACTTGATTTGCTGATATTCATCTACTTGATTCCATAAATACCCAACCACAAATCCACCAACAAGCATCATAAAGAGTAAAATAGAAAAGGAAAGAATGAATTTTTTACGAATAGCAAGGTCTCTTATCTTCATATGTTTAATTTTTTCACGAAGATAATTCTGAGGTTATGAAAAGCTGTTAAGGATAAAAAAAGGCTATATTATCCTTTAATTATGATTAGTATTGAAAATTATCGAAAAATTAATTTACTAAATAAAGTGCAAAATCACCTAACTTTAATCTACTTAATATACTCCGCTTCCTAGCATCACAAGCGTACATGCATTTTCAGTTTCTATTCCTTTTGTATTAGCTAATTTTACTAATTCAGGATTTTCAGTTCCAGGATTGAAAATGATTCTTTTGGGATTTAAGTTTAGAATATAATCATAATACTCTGGTTGGTGTCTGGCACCCAGATAAAGCGTAATAGTTTCTACATCTTCTACTTGTGGAGACTTTCTGATATCTAGAATTTCCTCGCCAAAAACTTCCCCTTTCTTGATGCCAATTGGCACAATTTCGTGGCCAGCATTGGTTAATCTTTCTGCTGCGAAATAAGCATATCTTGAAGGATTTGTAGTAGCGCCTATGATTACTGTCTTTTTACTCATGATTTGTTTTTATAAAGTTCCACAACTTTTTCCGCACATCTTTCTCCATCCATTGCGGCTGAAACTATACCGCCCGCATAGCCTGCGCCTTCCCCACATGGAAAAAGTCTTTTGGTTACAGTATGCTCTAACGACTCTTTATCTCTAGGGATACGAACAGGGGAGGAGGTCCTGCTTTCAACACCAACAATTACGGCATCATTTGTAAAGTAACCTTTCATTTTTTTGCCAAATGCCTTAAAGGCATTTTTTAATCTTTCTGAAATAAATGGAGGCAAAACTTCATCCATCCTTGCCGAGTATAACCCTGGCTGATAAGAGGTTTCTGGTAAATCTGTGCTTACTTTTCTTTGTGTGAAATCAATTAAGCGTTGTGCTGGAGCACTTTGAGTATTTCCAGCAATTTTACATGCATTTTGTTCTATAGATTTTTGCAATTCTAATCCTTTCAATGGTCCGAACTCTTCAAATTCATGCATATCTTCCAATTCTATAGCTACTACAATTCCCGAATTGGCAAAACGAGAATCTCTTCTGGATGGGCTCATTCCATTCACCACTATTTCGCCACTTTCGGTAGCTGCTGGCACTATAAATCCGCCAGGGCACATGCAAAAGGAAAAAACGCCTCTTTGTTTATCTTTGAAATAAGTTTGATGAACTAAGGCGTAGGAAGATGCAGGTAGATATGGCCCTCTATCCTCACATTTATATTGTATTTGGTCGATGACTTTCTGTGGATGTTCTACTCTGACCCCTAAAGCAAATGGTTTGGCTTCAATTAGGATTTTATTTTCATGCAATAAATAAAAAATATCTCTTGCAGAATGGCCTGTTGCCAAAATGAAAGCATCGGATTTGAAATTCTTTCCATCGGCTGTTGAGACAGATGTAAGTTCATTTTTTTCTACATTAAAACCTGTCACTTTGGTATCAAAAAGCACTTCACCTCCATGTGCAATAATGCTTTCTCTTATATTTTGGATAATTTTAGGCAATTTGTTCGTACCAATATGAGGATGAGCATCTATCATGATGTCTTCTTTAGCACCATGTGCAACAAGAATTTCTAGAATTCTATAGATATCACCTCTTTTTTTAGAACGGGTATAGAGCTTACCATCCGAGTAAGTGCCTGCACCGCCTTCACCAAAGCAATAATTACTTTCAGGGTTTACAATATGCTTTTTATTGATATCGGCCAAATCTCTCCTTCTGGCTCTTACGTCTTTTCCTCTTTCTAAAATAATGGGTTTCCAGCCTAATTCAATCAATCGAAGTGCAGCAAATAATCCTGCTGGTCCTGCGCCAATAATTACCGCAGAATGACTGGCATTATGAACATCAGGCAAGGCTTCAATTTTATAGTTTATTCTATCTGGAAGAGCTTCATTGTCGGCTATATCTACTTTAATGCGAACTTTAATTTCTTTGGAACGGGCGTCAATGGATCGTTTCGCAATTCTGAAGTCTTGCTTAGATTTTAATCCAAGTTTTTTTTGGATTATTGCCAAAACTTCTTCTTCGTTGAAAGCCTCTTCGGGCTTTAAAACTACTTCTTTTTCTATCATTTTTTTAGGCTAGATTTTAAAACTTATTTGTCGAAATAAAATACTAAAAAATTTATTCGCTTAACAGTATTGATCAGATTTGGCTTAAGGATTCAAAGTTTTTACATTTTTAAGCTTGAATACATATCCAAACGAAAGTCCAACTATAGGTTGAACAATAAATGGTTGATTGATTGTGTCATCAAAGATTTGATTTCTTTGTCCTTCATTTTTCACTTCTCCAAAGAAATAATAATTGAAATTGATCCCTAGGTTTATGTCAAAAGTAAAGCCATTGTCATTTAGGTTTTGCAAAATTCTACTTCCGACAAGAAGACCATAACGTATACCTTGAGTATTCATTTCGGCAGAAACCACATCGTTTTGTGTTTCATCTTCATAATATTTAAATCGATTAACATTTGTGTATGAAATTGAGTGTCCGAAATATGGCATTCCCAATTTTGTGTCTTTATGATAAAATCTTTGGCGAAAACTAAAGCCGTAGCCTTCAAAAAAATTATCACCGGCTCTTAAGTTTAAAGAATTGGCAAAAAATGGATTTCTGAAAGTATGATATAGAAGTTCATATCCAATTCTTTGTTGGATATTGTGTTCTAAAGATACTTGCAAATCACCAAAAAGCATGTTAAATGGATTAATTTGAAGTATGAGGGTTGGGAAATCGTTATTCCGTGATTTGAAATAAGAGCTTCCTTTTGATTTGTAACGATAATCAGGTTTTGTATACTGTGGTCCTTCTTCTGATAAGGCATTTTTATTTTTAGCAGTTCTTAATAATGGTTCATAATCTTCATAAATAGGTTTGTAATATCCTGCTAAATCTCCATTGTGGTTATATAATTCCCAAGTACCAACTTTAACCCCATCTTCAATCACGCCTATCATTTTTTTATCACCATTGCGATAATATCCGATATATTCACCTTTACCATTTTGAAAATTGGCCTCCCCTTCTTTTTCCCCAGATTCATAAAAATATTTCCACTTGCCTTCACTTTTTCCGTCAACAACAGCACCTTTTAATTTTAATTTCCCACTTTCATAGAACTCCTTATATTCTCCACTTCCGGCATCATAAACGCCTTCTCCTTTTAAGCCTCCATCCTCAAAATACAGTTTCCAATATCCCTCTTTTTTACCTTCTCTTTCTGCTCCTTCAGCACTTACTTGTCCATTTGGGTGATAATAAACCCATTTTCCATGGTTTAAATTATTAATGTAATCACCTTCTCCTGATATTGTGCCATTTTCATAGAAGTAAGTCCATTTCCCTTCTTTAGCTCCTTCAGCATATTTTCCTTTGGATTTTAAGTTCCCGGATTTGTAATAGTTTTTCCAAAGGCTGTCACTTTTTTCATCCTTAATGAATCCTTCCGACCTTAAACTTCCATCAGGATAAAACTCTTTATATAGACCATCTCCATTTTTATAAATTGCCTTGCCTTTCAAATTCCCATTTTCAGAATAGTATGTCCAGAGCCCATTTT
>QNXU01000086.1 GCA_003973485.1 Bacteroidota bacterium
GTCAATATTTATTACAACACTATCGCCCCCATATTCTCTTGGGATAATGGTCTCGGATCTTTCAGTCAAATAAAATTCACCAGTATCAATAAAATTAATTAATTTGTCCCAGTCGCTAGTATATTGACCATTTACTCTTTGGTAAGCAATCATTCCAGAACGAATTTGCTTTAATTTATTAATTACTCGAGCTTCTTCTCGCTTAATCCTTTTTTCTTGTTGAATATCATAAGCAATACTGTCTACAAAAAAGTAACCAATCACGATTGCTATTACGAAGAAAACTATTGATAAAATCTTTGTTTTACTCATCTTTTTATTTTTTTCTCTATTTAGAAATTATTTTAAAACGCTATTTTATGGAATTATTCACAAATTTAAAATATCCTTTAAGATTTAAAACTTCTTGAGGTTTATTTATTCCAATAAACATATTGTGTAAGTAGTCCTTTTCTGTGTTTTTTAATTTATTTTCATCGAAAAATGCTAAATCACTTAAAATTTGTTGATTCCCCATTTCTGGATCATTCCCCAATTTAAGAATTCCCCCAGTTTTTTTTACCTTAAAAAATAATTCAATGGCATGAATTTTATTGTTGATGAATTCATTTATAAATAATAATTCATCCACTTTTATTTGCAATCCTGTCTCCTCAAAAAATTCTCTTTTCAAATTTTCTTCTGCATTTTCGCCAAATTCCATGCCGCCACCTGGAGGAGACCATAAATAATCCTTCTTTCCTACACTATCATGCTTTAAAAGTAGAACTTTATTGTCCTCAATCAAAATTCCACCTACTCTTACTCTAACTTTGCCTCCAAATTTTTGATTGACACTATCCCTTGCATTTGCAGTCATCAATATGCTTATATTTGTGATTTATTTGAAATTACACAAAATGCACGAAAAAACAGCAACAAACAACTTTAAGTTAAGAGTAGAGAAATTTTTGGAAAGACAAGAATTTATGAAACATATTGGTTTCGATTTGTCTGTTATTGAAGAAGGTAAGACTGAAGGCTGGCTTGATATACAGCAAATTCATAAGCAACAAAAGGGATTAGTTCACGGTGGTGTTACCGCCACTGTAGCAGATATTGTAGCAGGATTTGCTGCTTATACAACGGTTCCTATGGATTGCCATGTAGTTACTGCAGAAATTAAGATTTCCTATTTTAAAGCGGGTATGGGAGATAAATTACATGCAATTGGGTATGTTATTAAAAAGGGAAGAAAATTAAATTTTTGTGAAGCTGAAATTTGGGCAGTAAAAGGTGAAGAACGTAATTTGATTGCAAAAGCAACTACAACAATGGCTGTTATAACTCCTCAAGATATCAATCACAAAATGAATGCCTAGTGCTTCAAGTATTATAAGGTCAAAATTCCCTTTTGAGCCAACTTCTGGTCAGTCTCAATTCTTCAAGGCATTAGATCCTTTTTTTGAATTGGAGGATGCAGACAAACCGATTTTGCTTTTGAAAGGATATGCCGGTACCGGTAAAACCACTATTGTGAGTGCTTTGGTGAAATTTTTGCCATTATTTAATTATAAATATGTGTTAATGGCACCGACCGGAAGGGCTGCCAAAGTGATGAGCAATTATTCCAAAAGATTAGCACTCACCATCCATAAGAAAATCTATCGTCAAACTTCTGAGGTCGGCAGCGGAGAGCCTAATTTCTCTTTGCAGAAAAATTATCATGAAAAGACACTTTTTATTATTGATGAAGCCAGTATGCTTTCTGATGAAAAAGGCTTTGGTAATAGTAGTCTATTAGATGATATCATCCAATATGTTTTTCAAAATCAAGGTAATAAGATATTGTTTATTGGAGATGATGCTCAGTTGCCTCCAGTTGGAAAGTTAAACAGTGCAGGCTTAGATGCTAATTTTTTAAAATCTAATTATGGTTCTGAAGTAATTGAAACGGTTTTAACTGAAGTAATGCGTCAAGCACAAGATTCTGGTATACTTTACAATGCAACTGTGTTGAGAAGTGAATTATCTAAAAAGGAATTTAATATTCACTTCAAAACCAATACCTATAAAGATATCTTTAGAATGACAGGTGAGCGATTGGAAGACGGTTTGCGTTATGCTTACGATAAATATGGGATTGAAAATACTGTTATCATCTGCAGGTCAAACAAAATGGCTGTTCAGTATAATGAATACATTAGGAGACAGATTCATTTTATGGAAGGAGAGTTGGAGGCTGGAGATTTCTTGATGATTGTTAAAAATAATTATGTTTATCAAACAGAGGATACTCCTGGTGGATTTTTGGCTAATGGTGATTTTATGGAGGTGGTTAAAGTCATCAATTTTGAAGAAATGTATGGTTTGCGTTTTGGAGATTTGGAAATCAGATTGACTGATTATGAAGATCATCCGAATTTACAAGTGAAGGTTATATTAGATACGCTACATTCTACAGGCCCGTCTTTAAATAATGAAGAATATCGAGAATTGTATAATCAAGTAGCAGAGGATTATATGGATTTGGAAACTAAAGCAGAACGCAAAGCGGCTATTAAGAAGGATCCATACCTTAATGCATTACAAATTAAATTTGCTTATGCTTTAACATGTCATAAATCACAGGGAGGGCAGTGGAAGTCTGTTTTTGTTGATCAAGGTTATTTGACGGATGAAATGGTTAATAAGGAGTATATTAGATGGCTTTATACGGCAATTACCCGGTCAACAGATGAATTGTTTTTGGTGAATTTTCATTCAAAGTTTTTTTAGACTATCATTTTAGCTTTAAATAGAATTCAAATTCATAATAATGTTTTTAGTATCATTTTTATTGAATTTTCGTAACTTTACTAATCATTCAAAACAAATATTTCAATTATGAAAAAGGCAATATTATTTTTCGCATCATTTTTTATTTTAGGTACTGCATTAGCACAAAGTACAGAAAGCACTAATGGTCCTGAAATCACGTTTGAAGAAAGCAACCATGATTTTGGTGATATTACACAAGGAGATGTTGTAGAACATGTTTTTAAATTTGAAAACACAGGAAAGCAACCTTTAATTATTTCAAATGTAAAAACCACATGTGGTTGCACAGTTCCAAGCTATCCAAAAGGAGAAGCTATAGCACCAGGCGCAAAAGGTGAAATCACTGTTAAATTTAATAGTAGAGGAAAAATGGGCAGACAAAATAAGGTGGTTAGAATAGTTTCAAATATTGGAGAAGAAAGAAGTGTTAGAATCACTACTAATGTTTTACCAAAAGACTCTTAATAAATATATTTTAAAATAATAAAAAAGGCTGTTTCAAATCATTTGAAACAGCCTTTTCTATTAATCAGCAATTATGGTACAACCACCATAGTTTGTACTAATCTTTAAGGTAGTTTTTATATTGTCAGGTTGATTCCCAATTGTACCGCTATATTCCTCTTCAGACATATCTTTTATTTTCTTATTAAAATTAAAGGCGTTTCCTTCTGTTTTTAATTTTCCAAAAGAGTGTTTAGTGTCAAAAGCTAGGTTAGCCCCTTCTTCAATTTTAATCTCAGATTTAGAAAATTCAGTATTAAGCTCGAATGATTTAATATCCTTGCTTACATGCTTGATTTCTATTGTCCCACTTGCATATTCAGCATCTAAATTAAAATTCCTATACAATTTATCAATACTAATTTCAGTGAATTCTGAACTCCCTTGATAGTCTGTTACAGTTCCAATTCGTAATTTCCCATATTCAATATCAAAATTGATTGCTTTTAAATTATCTATTTCGAATTTTGAAAACTCAGCTGTCAATTCTAATTCATTAGCATTCAATAATGAAAATGCATCAACATATTCCATCTTGAAAATTCCATTTGTAATGGACTCTATTTCACCTTTACCAAACTCATGCGTTAGGTGTACTTTTCCTAATTTTCCTGCAGTCAAATTGCCATATTCCAACTTTATAGTTGCACTTCCTGAATAGTCCGTCATAAAGATATTTCCAAACTCATTGCTTAGAGATAATGGATGATTATCAGGGATATTTATTTCATAGTTAATTTTGAATGATTTTTTACGAAACGAAGTTGAGCTATGTGATTTCAAGTTTGTTTTCACGGAAATTACACTTGAAGATTCATTCGTCTTTAATTCGATTTTATCCAATATCTCCTTTGATTCCTGTTCATCATAACCTTCCACTTCAAGAAAAATTTTTACGGATATTGAATTTTTATCCCAAGTTGCTAAAGTTATGTTGCCAAAGTTATTTGAAATTTCCAATGCAGTAGATTTATTGGCAGGAGAAAAAGATTTACTCAGAATCTCATATTGTTCATTTTGTGCATACGACTGGGAGCTGTAAATTATGCATACAGCAATTATGAATTTAGATAGATATTTCATTGTTTTTATTTTTATCGTTTTGACTGTATTCCTGTATATCTTGCAAAATGCTCAGTTGTTGTTCGAGAATTTGAATTTGCATTTGTAAATTTTGAATCATGGCATTCACTAACTGTGGATGACCTCCTTGTTTTTTTACTTTTTCCTTCAATTCTTCATATTTTTTGTTTAAAGATTTTAAGTCAGTATTTACTTCGATATTTTTTTCTGTCGAAATATGTTTAACAAGCCTAGTTTTTTCTTCAATATTATGTTTGTAGTATGATTCAATTTCTGAGTAAGGCTTATTATTAACAGATAGACTTTCTAATTCATTGATTTTATTTGTCAATTGTGCTCTATCATAAATAAGCCATCCTAATGAAAGTATAAGTACAATTGATGCAGCCATCATCCATACTGAATTGGTATTCGCTCGCTTACTATTGGATATTTTCGATTCTATATTACTCCAGTTACGTTCTGGATTAAATTCTGAATCAAAATCATTTCTATTATCCTTGATAAATTGCTCCAGTTTGTCTGTTACCTTGCTCATAATGCTCTATGAATTCTTTTATTTTCTTTTTTGCTCTGTGAAATTGAGATTTAGAAGTGTTTTCTGAAATTGAAAGAATTTCCGCAATCTCTTGATGCTCATATCCTTCAAATAAATACAAACTTGCCACTGTTCTAAATCCTAATGGGAGATTATGAATTGCTTTTTTTACTATGTCTATTCTCAAATCAATGTCTTCCCAATCTATACTCTCCTCTTCTGGTATATTTTCATCTCCTATTTCATCCATTTTCCATTTGTTTTCTTTTCTTAAGAAATCCAGCGCTTGGTTAACTACTATTTTTTTTAACCAGGCACCAAATGTAGCTTGAAAGTCAAATTGATTGATTTTATAATAAGCTTTAATAAAGGCTTCCTGTGTTATGTCCTCTGCTTCGTCTTTATTTTTTAATATCCTCAAAGCTATGTTGAACATTGATTTTGCATAGAGCAGGTATAATTCTTTAAATGCTCTATTATTGCCATTTTTACAGCTGATTATCAAATCCTGATGAATGTATATACTGTTCTTTTCCAATTTTCTAAAATCTATATCAAAGACTCGAGAATTTTTCAGTAGTTGCATGGAGTACTAAAATAAGTTAGTAATTTATTTTATTTTTTTATGGAAAAGATAATTATATCCTGAATTCCAGTCATTGGCAGACCGTTTGGAAGCAGAAAAGATAGCTGTTTAGGAGTGGTGGTCGGTGTGCCACCCACAATGGTACTGGCATCAAAGCTATCGAAATAAAATTGGGCTTGATATGAACAAAAAAGGCTAATCCAGTTAAAGATTAGCCTTTGATATCTTTTCTTATATTATTTTTAATCTAAGTACATTACTTTTCTTAATGCTTTCACTGTTCTTTCTTTATTCGGAATAACAGCCTCTAAAAGGGTAGGGGCATAAGAAACAGGAACATCTAAACTATTAACTCTTAAAATAGGAGCGTCTAAAAAGTCAAATACTGATTTTTGAATATTGAAGGCTAAATCACCTGAAATTGAAGCTAGTGGCCATGCTTCTTCTACTACTACGCATCTGTTAGTTTTCTTTACAGACTCAAATATAGTGGCGTAATCTATTGGCCTAACAGTTCTTAGGTCAATTACTTCTATGGAATAGCCTTCTTTTTCCATTTCTTCGGCAGCAGCATGTGCAACTTTCATCATTTTACCGAATGAAATTAAAGTAGCATCACTTCCTTCTTTAGTGATTTTTGCTTTACCAATAGGCTCAAGGTATTCTGACTCAGGAACCTCTCCTTTGTCGCCATACATCAATTCTGATTCCATGAATATTACAGGGTCATTATCTCTTATGGCAGATTTCAGTAATCCTTTAGCATCATAAGGATTTGAAGGAACTACTACTTTTAATCCTGGTGTATTAGCATACCAGTTTTCAAAATTTTGAGAATGTTGGGAAGCTAACTGACCTGCATTTCCTGTGGCACCTCTAAAAACAATTGGAACATTAAACTGGCCGCCCGACATATTCATCATTTTAGCAGCAGAATTGATTACCTGATCAATAGCTACTAATGAAAAGTTGAAGGTCATAAATTCTATAATAGGTCTTGTTCCATTCATAGCGGCACCTACACCTATTCCAGAGAATCCTAATTCGGTGATGGGAGTATCAATTACTCTTTTCGGACCGAATTCATCTAACATTCCTTGGGTTACTTTATATGCACCATTATACTCCGCAACTTCCTCACCCATAATGAAAACGTTTTCATCACGTCTCATCTCTTCGGACATTGCTTCATTTAGTGCTTCTCTAAACTGAATTTCTCTCATCTATCTTGTAAATTTTACAGGGTAAAAATAGTTATTCAACGACCAATTACCAACTCAATCTTAAGAGTTAATTAACTTTTCTTTTGGATAGTAACTTTTTGATTGGATAATTTTAAAATAAGAACAAAAAAAAAAGCATCCACTTTGTAGTAGATGCTTTCTTTTAGTTAGATTAAAATATTATTTTAAAGCATT
>QNXU01000155.1 GCA_003973485.1 Bacteroidota bacterium
TTTTGCTTTTATTTTTATTATGATCATGGGTGGTATTTTAAGTTTGATAATAAGTCAAAAAAGGCTAGCCAAAAAAGAAGAAGCACGTGCAAAAGAACAGACAGAATTAGCGGAGCAGCAAAGAAAATTGGCTGAAGAAAAAGAGAAAGAAGCTTCAGAGCAAAGAGAGAGGGCAATAGAAAGTGCGGAGATTGCTAGAATTCAAGAAATAAGAGCAACAGAGCAGGCAGAAATAGCCAAAAAACAAAGAATTGCAGCTGAAAAAGCAGAAGGAAAAGCAAGTGCCGCAGCAATTGCCGCCAGAGAAGCAGAACAAGAAGCATTAGAACAAAAGGATTTAGCAGAACAAGAAAAAGATAGAGCCGATCAATTGCGTTATTTAGCTATTGCCAATGCAATGGCTGTAAAATCAACTCAATTAAATGACCCACAATTGCAAGGGCTGATGGCACAGCAAGCTTATGAATTTGATAAGCGATATAATACCTATGAATATGATCCTGAAATATATGATGGATTATATTATGCACTTAAAGAATTTAACCACCCCTTGGTAAATAAAATTAATGGACATAGTAAATCGGCAAAAGTGGTATTGGGAGGAAGTAGCGATGATGAGTTTTTCACAGCAGGTTCACAAGGAAGTATCTTAAAATGGAAAAAAGAAGGTAATCAATGGATGGCTGATACAATTGCATCATTAAGGAATAGAAGAGTGGTGAAGTCCATGATTTTTGATCAAGATAAAAATCATATTTATGCAGCAGGTCAGTTCATTACTGAAACAGGGGAGTCTATCATAGAGAAATATGATCTTAATACAAATTCAAGGAATCCAGAAATTATTGAAGGTGTAAAAGGCTCTTTTGTTAAAATGTATTTTGCAGAGGATAAGTTATGGATTTTGGATGAAGGCGGAAAATCTATTAAAAGCTTAGAGAATGGAAAAAGCCGAAAGATTTTTAAGTCGGATGTAAAAATCAATGATTTTGCAGTAGATCAAAACAAACCTTATATATGGTTAGCAGCTGATAATGGTGATTTATATCGTATAGATAAAACGGGTGAGAATGATACTGTAATGTTTCAAAATGGAAAAACTATTACAGCAATTACATCAAAATATAATTTCTTAGCAATAGGAGATGTAAGTGGTGGGCTTCGCTTATTTTCTGACTACAATTTTTCTAATTCAAATTCTTTAACTGGACATATTGGTGGAATAGATGAATTAAAAATAAGTAATAATGGAGCGGCAATGTTATCAGCCGCTAAGGATAAAACAGTACGGGTATGGAATCTATCAGAAATTACACAAGCGCCTATTGTATTATCTGATCATGGTGACTGGGTTTGGTCAACAGATTTCAGCGCAAATAATGAGTGGATATATTCAGTATCTGAAGATGGAATGGTGCATGTTTGGCCTTATTCAATTGATTTAATGGGGAATCAACTATGCGATGAATTAGATCGCAATATGAGCACTACCGAATGGGCAACTTATGTGGGTAGTGATTTGCCTTATGAAAAAACATGTGAAAATTTAGAAAAACTCTCCGATGCGGCTAATTAAAATTATATTGTTTTTGAGCTCTTTGGGAATTCTAGTTCCTTCTTATGCTTCTGCCCAAACCTCTTGCGTACAAAATCTGAGAGAAGCCAGAAATTTTTATGATGCAGGAAAACTAAATGAGTTACCCAAGCTTTTACTAAAATGTATTGATAATGGTTTTACGAAAGAAGAAAAAGTAGAAGCCTTAAGATTAGTAACGCTTTCCTATTTATTTGACGAAGAGGAGGAAAAAGCGGAAGCGTCTTATTTGAGATTACTGAAAATAGAACCTGAATACCAAGTGAATCTTGAATCAGATCCAACAGAGCTTATTATTTTATCTGAAAGATATGATACAAAACCGAAGTTCTTTTTTGGAATAAAAGGTGGGCCTGCTTATAATATATTGGAAATTAGCCCTAACATACCCTATAATAATTTACAGAGAGGCAGCTATGACCCTCCTATTGGTTTGTCAGGAGGAATATTTTTTCAATATCCTATCAATGAAAAATTTTCAGCAAATATTGAAAGCTACTTTAATTTCAGAAATACGGTCCTAGAAAGGGAAATACAAAATGCTGAGGGCAATTCAGCGGGTCTTCAAATTACATCTGAAACGCAACGCTGGATTGAAGTCCCTTTATTATTGAATTATAAAATTCCAATGGTAAAGAGCTTTCTGTTAGAAGCCACTGGCGGTCCTTCTTTTCACTATTTGATTTTCTCAAATTTTGGTGCAACAGGGGTAAATGATGAAATTAATAATAAAGACATGCTGAATTATAGAAACCAAATGAACGTTAGCGCTCTTTTGGGACTAAGGGGTAATTTTAAAATAATTGGAAGGAATTTCCTGACAGTTGAAGCACTTTACCAATATAAATTTCTTGAAGAGAATAGAGCGTTAACTCCCGAAGAACGTTTAGAATTAATTCCTGATTTAATTCAAGCGGGTTATGCAGAAGGAAAATTAAAAGGACACGCATTGATATTAAGAATTGGCTTTCGTTTCCCACGTTTTAATCCTGAGTTAATAAAATGAGACCTTTAATAACGACCATATTCACTTGTTTACTATGTGTTTTTAGTGCATGCAATACTGAAGAAGGATTACAGCCAGTATCCGAAAATTCCTATATAAAAATTATCCAGGGGGAAGGGACCGATGCTCCATTATCCATACAGGAATTTAATGGAGATTTGTTGATAGTCTCAAATAGTACGATTAGAGGGAGTTCCGCTAATAAAATTAGAGTGCTAAGAACAGATTTAAATGGGGATGTGATTAATGGAAGTGGTAAGTATTTTCCTGAAAATATGAATCAAGCCTGGAACGTAAAGGATGTGATAGTAATAGAAAATCAAAGGATTGTTTTAGGTGGAACAGTAGGGAATAATAATGACAGTCTATTTTTCTTAGAGATAAATGCACAGCTCGATTCCGTAAGAAGTGAATTTTACAGTTCTGATATGGAGAATTATCAGCTTACTGGTTTATCTTATGATGAGTCCACTTCCAAAATTTTCTTTGGAGGTTTTGAAAGGATAGAAGATGGAGAAGAATACACTTTGTTTGGCCAATTAAATGCTAGCGATTTATCAATTGAGGAAAATTTCAGAAGCAGCAAAGCAAAAGCTTTGCCTGCCACTCCAATTTTAGAAGATGCCAGTGGGGGATTGATTTGGGCTTATAATACAGCAAACTCTGAATTAGTTAGAAGTCCGAATAGAAGCATGCAACAAATTGATGATATAGATAATTTAAGGTTTAATAATGCAGAAAATATAGTGTCCAAAAAGTTACTTAAAGCTGAGGATGGCAAAATATTAATATTAGGAGAACTTGATGATTTGGAAAAACAACAAAGGATGTTGTTTTTCTATGAAGTTTATTCAGGCGATGACCCCATCATTTTCGGGGGAACAGGCGAGAACCAATTAAATGGGGTTAAAAAAAGTGAAAATGGATATTTAATTGCAGGTTCTACCGAAGTTGACGAAGGTGGGGGTCAATTAGATTTCTATTTATCAAGAAGAGGGCAAAATGGAGGAGAGTCATTTTCATCTTCCTTTGGAAGTGATGCAGACGAAGAATTGCATGATGCAGTAATGATCAACGATTTTATTTATTCAATAGGCTCTACTACTATAGGAATAGAAAACACTTTATTGTTGATTAAAACGGATAAGTTCGGAAGGTTTGTGAATTAGAATGCTGAAAAGGAGATAATAATATGAAGAAATTTTTACTGATATTTTTTGCAGTTTTAGTATTCTGCAATGTTGAAAAGCTTTCAGCGCAAGTGAGTAGTGTAACGTTAAATGCACCAACTGCATTAACAGAACAAACTATAACGCTAAATGCAGAAATCAATACTGATGCTTCAACTGATGTTGATTACTTTTTTGATTATGGTACGGAATCTGGGGTTTATGGAAATACTGTTTCCGGCTCAGAAACAGCAGTAGATACGAATCGCCCGGTAAGTGAAGGACTTACGGGATTAACGGCTGCGACTCAATATTTCTATTTGTTCAGAGCACTACCGTCTGGAGGTGGCACTACTCGAACCACTTCAGAATCATCTTTTTGGACTTATTCCAATGTAACCTCAACTGCTGTTGCTGGGTTTCAACGACAATCAGCGACTACCACCAGCATTACGCTAGAATGGACAGCGCAAGCTACTGATATCACAGGATACCTAATAGTATACACTACAGGAGGGACTGCTCCTGATGAAACAGGTTTACAGCAAGGAATCGCTCCAGCTTCACTTTCATATACAAATAAAGTAGTAATTGAAGATGCTTCAACCACCTCAACAACTATTAATGGCTTAACTGCTAACGCAGAATATTCTTTCAGGATTATACCTTATAATGTTGGTTCAGACCCAGCTACAACCAACTATAAATTAACAGGAAATACCACCTTAACTTCTTACACTTTAGAAACAGTTACATCCAATGCTATTGCAGACTTTGGCGTTCGCTCGAAAGGGAATAACAATATTGAATTAGAATGGACGGCTGAAACCACTGATAATGATGGATATTTAATTTTGTGGGCAACGGGTTCTACAGCGCCAGATCCTTCAGTAGATGTTGAATTAGGTATTGCTCCGGGTTCACAAACATTTTCTAATAAAATTGTTAAGTCAGGCTCTTCCAGCACCAGTCAGGATATAACTGGCTTAACTGCAGGCACTGAATATTCTTTTGTTATTATTCCATACAATGAGGGTGTTAATGTAGCCACCACCAACTATAATGTAACGACCAATAGCGAAGTCTCAACTTTTACTTTAGCAGATCAACCAAGTGATAATCCAGGTACTCCAACTTTTATTAGTAGCACTCCAACAAGTATTACTTTAGAATTTGCAAAATCAGATGGAGCCACTAAAGCAGACGGTTATTTTATTACCTATCGTACTGGCACAAGTGCACCTGGCAATCCAGGAGCTATTGATGGAACAGATGGTTCTTCCGAATTAGCGGAATCAGATGTTGATGGTACATTTACTATATTCAGTACTGATGCCACCATCTCAGCTACTATTCCAGACCTTGATCCAAAGACGGAGTATAGCTTTCGAATAATGGCTTTTAGCAGTGATGCCACGAATAATCCCTCTTCCTACAATTATAAAACAAATGGAATCACTTTTCAAAACAACAATTCCTTTACCCTTGCAACTGAACCGGCTACTGCAGTTTCTAATTTAACCATGACATCTGCTACAGAATCGGCTATCAATTTTTCATTTGAAGAGTATACTTTTGCCAATAATGGAGGCTTTGTTTTATATTACCAAGCTGGAAGTACGGCCCCAGATTTAAGTGCGCTTTTAGATGGATTTAATCCTGATAACCAGACAGGTTTATCCTTAGATTATGGACTACAAATTACCGATGATGCTACTACCATAAGTACCGATGGAAATATAGTGGCTGGTTCTGAATATAGTGTAACTATAGTCCCTTATAATTACGATGGCAATAATTTTGAAACATTTAATTATAGAAAATCTGATGCTGAGAGCCTTTTAAGTGTTTGGTCATTATCAACAGCAGCAAGTGGGGGCGCTGTGGCCAATGCAGGCTATACAGTAGATAATGCCACTTCTAATTCCCTTGATGTGACTTACACAGCAGTTGCAAATGCAGGTGGCTATTTAATCCTTTATAGTGAAGGGAATTCCGCTTTTGATATTTCTGATGTGATGGATGGGCAGTCGCCATCGCAAATTGATGCTGCACTTCCAGCAGGGATTTCTTTATTTGATAATGGAACAAACTTAACAGAAACAATAGGCAGTTTGAACAGTGATACTGAATATGCTTTTTATGTTATTCCTTATACTTTTACTGATAATGGAGGGGCTGTTTCTGAAACTTATAATTATAACACCGCAAGCCCAGTATTAAAAACGGGAACTACGCTTTGTAGTACGGGGCCAACAGTAGGCTCAGCTTCTATTGCTAATGATGCTGGGGCACTTACTACCACTTCTGTTAAAACAGATCTTACTAATGTTCCTGTTGATGCAGAAAGCTTTATAGTTGCTAGACTTTCTGCTGATGCTCTTGTTGCTCCTACTGATGGTGTGGCTTATACAGCAGATAATGATTTTGGCACTGGAGCACAAACAGGATCAGGAAACGATGTGGTGTTGGCAGGTGTAGGCACTTCTGTAACGACTACTAGTTTATCTCCCTTTACAGAATATGCATTTGATTATTATGTTTATAATCCCAATGGGCATTGTTATAGTTTTGTAGAAACTATAACAGTTACTACGCTTTGTGATCCTGCAACCACAGAGGTAAGCAATACTAGTATTGCTGTTGATGCTTTTGATCAAATCACATTGAATTGGACAATAGATGGGATAGGTAATAATGTGTTAATTATTGCTAGAGAAGATGGTACGGCTGCCGAAGCCCCAACTACTAATGTTGATTATGCAGAGAATAATGAGTTTGGCTCTGGGCAAGAATTAGGAACTGGTAATTTTGCAGTATATGATGGAAACGCTACTACAGTTACAGTGATGGGTCTATCTGAATTAACGGATTACAGTTTTGATATTTATGAATACAATCCCACTAACGGGGGTTTTTGTTACAATACAACCGCAGTAACACTTTCAGCAACTACAGTTTGTCAACCTCCTGAATCTGAAGCCACTTTTAATCCTCCTGCAAACATTACGGCAGCCACTGTGGATTTAAGCTGGGCTGCAGTTACAGGGGCAGATAGATATTTGATTGTAGCAAAAGAAGGTGCACCTGTAGATTTAGCAGTTAGTAATGGTGATAATTTTGAAGATACA
>QNXU01000209.1 GCA_003973485.1 Bacteroidota bacterium
AAATTACACAAGCAATAAATGAGAATTTGCCTGAAAATTCTTTGTATAAAATTTACAATTTCACTTTAAGAGCGAATTTGAAGCTTGGTAAATTGATGTTGGTAGTGAAGGATAAAAAACAATGGGAATTGAAGTTGTCCTTTGGCACGGTAAAAGATTACACTAAGATTGATGAAAATTCTTATCAATTAGTAGATAATAGAAAAATTTTATTCCCTGCGGATTTAGTTGATTCTCCATTTGATGAATTTGAAGTTGCTATTCCCGTTTTCCATAAAAATAATTTATTAGCAATTGTTTTTCTTGGTGGTGTTGCCAATTCTGAAGAAAGAGAATTAATAGAGAACCATTTGAATTTTATTCAGGCGCTTACCAATATCATTATGGTGGCAATTGAGAATAAGAAAATGGCACGAGAGCGTCTTGAACAAGAAGTTTATGCCAAGGAGATGGAAATTGCTAAGAAAGTTCAGCAATTGCTATTCCCTAAATCATTACCTGAAAATAGTGATTTCAATATAGATGCTCATTATTCTCCTCATCATACAGTAGGAGGGGATTATTATGATTGGTTGTCGATAGATGAACATCGGAAAATTGTTTGTATTGCTGATGTTTCTGGTAAAGGAGTTCCAGCGGCATTATTAATGTCAAATTTTCAAGCATCTTTGAGAACCTTATTGCGAAAAACTTCAGATTTAGAAGAGGTGATTCATGATTTAAATCATCAGGTTTTTGAAAGTGCTAATGGAGAGAATTTTATAACGTTTTTTATAGCTCTTATTGATTTAAAAGAAAGAAAGCTCACTTATGTTAATGCAGGCCATAATCCGCCATTTTTGATGTCTTCAAATGGAATAATTGAAAAATTGGAAAAGGGTACTTTAGTACTAGGAGCATTAAGAGAAATCCCTTTTTTAGAAATTGGGACTACTGAAATTAATAAAACGCAGACTTTATTGCTTTACACTGATGGTTTAACAGAAGCATTTAATGAAAATGAAGAAGAGTTTGGTCCTGAGCGTGTAATGGATATTCTAAATAAAAATATTACTGCTAAACCAAGTTTAATTTTATCAAGTATTTTAAATGAAATTGATGCATTCATAGGAAAAAGAGCTTTGTCTGATGATATCACTTTGTTAGCCTGCCAATACCATGTCTGATTGGGCATTTTATAAAACCCCCAAATTTATTCAAAAGCTTTTTCCTTCCTTAAATTGGAGAGTAAATACTTATGAAAAAGTAATCTACCCCACTTTTGATGATGGCCCAATTCCTGAGCTTACGCCAGATATTTTAAATATTTTAAGACATTATAATGCAAAGGCTACATTCTTCTGTGTAGGGGAAAACATAAAAAAGCATCCCAAAATCTTTAAATCAATTTTAGATGATGGGCATGCTATCGGTAATCATACTTATAATCATTTAAAGGCATGGAAAACAGACGATAATGAATATTTACATAATGTTCTATTATGTCAAACTGAAATTGAAAAGCATATAACTTATCAGAAAAAGCTTTTTAGATTCCCCTATGGCCAATTTAATTTAAGACTAGCTCGAAAACTTAAAAAAGAGGATTACGAATTAATAATGTGGGATGTGCTTTCCAAAGATTACAATATCTCTATTTCTGCTGATAGAATACTTAAAAAAAGTATAGCGTATTCTGAGGGGGGAAGCATTATAGTTTTTCATGATAATTTAAAAGCAAAAGATAAAATATTGCAATTCCTACCTTTGTATCTCAAACATTTTTCCGATATTGGATACAAATTCAAAAAACTATGACCTATCTATTTTTAGGGCTATTGACGATTATTTTAGTGGTAATCTTAGTGGACTTAATTTTATGGATGGCGTGGAAACCAAAAGCAGAGAACCCAAAGCCTTACGAAGGCGAATTGCCTTTTATTTCCATCCTAATAGCCGTTCGAGATGAAGTGCACACGCTTAACTATGCCTTAAATTCACTTGAAAAGCTTAATTATCCTGATGATAAATATGAGGTTTTAATGGGAGATGATGGTTCTACTGATGGAAGTTCTAAAATAATGAAGGAATGGGATAAAGAAGAAAATAATTTCTTTTATGTCCCTATCAAGGAAAAAGTAGGACATCTGGACGCTAAAGCCAATGTGCTAGAACAACTAGCTGAAAAAGCTAAGGGTGAATTTATGATGATTACGGATGCTGATGTTGAAGTGCCCCCAAGCTGGCTCATGAAGCAACTGGCATGTTGGAAGGAAGGGGCTGGAATTCAAAGTGGTTTTACTATAATCAAAGCAAATGATTTTCTTTCTAGCATGCAAATGATTGACTGGAGTCTTGCTTTAGGCATGGTAAAAATTGTGAGCGGATGGAAAATACCTGTTACAGGTGTTGGCAATAATATGATGGTAAGTAAAGAAGCTTACAACAAAGTAGGGGGGTATAAGAATATTCCTTTTTCAGTTACGGAGGATTTTGCCTTATTTCAGGCTGTGGCTAAAAAAGGTTACCGATACCAGCAATTGGCAAATGAAGATAGTTTAGTGAAAACGTTTGCCATTAGGGGATTCTGGAATTTAATGAACCAACGCAAAAGGTGGATGAATGGAGCACTAAAATTACCTGCCTTTATGGTAGCAATTCTGGTATTCCAAGCTTTGTATTATCCAGCCATGCTAGCTTTGATTTTTGTTAATCCATTTGTGGCAATTCCTCTTTTTGGTTTGAAAATTACTTTGCAGAGCCTTTTTATTAATAAAATACTTGAAAGGTTAAATCAATATGTGCCATTAGGTAATCTTTTTGTGTTTGAATTTTATAGTGGCTTCATTTCCATTGCACTTCTTTTCTATTATCTCTTACCTTTGCCAATAAAATGGAAAGGAAGAAAATTTGCTAAAGGATGATTGAAACACATGCGCATTTATACGCTGAAAAATTTGATGAAGATAGAGCTGAAATGATGGATAGGGCTGCTCAAGCTGGAGTAGAAAA
Source organism: Bacteroidota bacterium (assembly GCA_003973485.1). Taxonomy (GTDB): domain Bacteria; phylum Bacteroidota; class Bacteroidia; order Cytophagales; family Cyclobacteriaceae; genus Marivirga. The sequence continues at coordinate 2,992 of QNXU01000209.1, forward strand.
ATTCTATATGCCCAATATTGATCATGAATCCATTGAGCCTATGATGGAAGTAGAGGAGAAATATTCCAATACATTGGCAACAATGGGGGTTCACCCTTGTTCAGTTGAAAAACATTTTGAAAAGCAATTGTATGAGGTAGAAGACTGGTTGAATAAAAGAAGATTTGTTGCAGTAGGGGAAATAGGTCTTGATTTTTACTGGGATAAAAGCCTCATGAAGGAACAAAAAGAAGCACTAAAAATTCAAATAAATTTAGCTAAACAACATCAAATCCCTATTATTTTACATTGCAGAGATTCATTTCAAGAAACTTATGAAATAGTGAAAGAATTGAAAGATGATAATTTAACAGGAGTATTTCATTGTTTTACGGGTAATGCAGATGAGGCGCAAAAAGTAATTGATCTCGGCTTTTATCTGGGAATAGGAGGAGTAGTTACTTTTAAAAACGGTGGTTTAGCTGAACATATTCCTGATATTGATATCAATCGCATAGTATTGGAAACGGATGCTCCATATCTAGCACCAACTCCAAAAAGAGGTAAAAGAAATGAGCCTGCTTACTTGGAATTAATTGCACAGAAAATTGCAGATTTGAAACAAATTCCAATAGAAGAATTAATCAATATAACTTCTAAAAATGCCAATAAATTGTTTGCTAAATAAATGAAGCCTTACGTATTAATACATATAGAAACGGCCACCCCAAAAGAACCAGAAAAGGCTGTGTTAATCATTTATACTGGCGGCACCTTAGGAATGGTATATAATGAAGAACAAGCATTGGTACCTTTTGACTTTCAAAACATATTGGATGAGGTGCCTTCGCTTAAAAATTTTAATTTAAAAATAACGGTAGCTTCATTTAAAAATCTGATAGACTCTTCAAATGTAAATCCAAAACATTGGGATGATATTGCGGGCTTGGTTGAAGATTATTATGCTGAATATGATGGGTTTATTGTGATCCACGGAACAGACACTATGGCCTATACCGCCTCTGCTATTAGCTTTATGTTAGAAGGCTTGAATAAACCTGTTATTTTTACTGGAGCTCAATTACCTATTGGGGCAGCACGTTCTGATGCTCGTGAGAATTTAATTACCGCTATTGAGATAGCTAGCCAAAAATTAAACCACAGACCTATTGTGTCAGAGGTGTGTATATATTTTGATAATCTGCTATTGAGGGCAAATAGAGCTAAAAAAGTTGAAAGTGTACAGTTTGATGCCTTTCAAAGTGAAAATTATCCCGTTTTGGCTGAAGCTGGGGTAATAATAGAATATGATTTTTCAGCATTAAGACCATTCCAAGCCGAAGCGGAATTAAAAGTAAGGAAGAATATTCAACAAGAGGTAGCTATTTTGAAGGTATTTCCTGGTATTTCTCAATCTTTAGTAGAGGGGATTTTATCCATAACGGGTCTTAAGGGATTAGTCATAGAAACCTACGGTTCAGGTAATGCACCTACTGAAAAATGGTTTATTAATGCCTTGCAAAAAGCCATTGAAAAAGGAATATTAATATTGAATGTATCCCAATGCATGGGAGGGAAGGTGATTCAAGGGCGTTATCAAACGAGTAAAGATTTACAATCCATTGGTGTAATAAGTGGCAGTGATATTACAACTGAAGCAGCTATAACAAAAATGATGTATGTCTTAAGCCATGCTCACACCAAAGAAATGCAACAGAATTATTTGATAAAGCCACTTCGAGGAGAAATGGAATAAATGAATTCTGCGTTACTACATGGAATAATATAATATTAAACTGTAATCATTCTATTTGCAACTCATTTGCGTGTTAATATTGTATTAATATTTACCATTTGGCAAAATGGGCTTGCATGAAGAATAAATTATTAATTTATTTGTGCACGTTTGAAAAGAGTTCAATCGATAAATAAGTATTAGCAGACAAAGGAGAGGTGCCAGAGTGGTCGATCGGGCTCGCCTGGAAAGCGAGTGTGCCTTCACGGGTACCGAGGGTTCGAATCCCTCCTTCTCCGCATTTTGTGTAATTTTTGAACCTTAAAACTTAGATAATTAAACTTTATTTAAGTTTCAGACTTAAAGAATTGCCAAAAAAATTTTCTGTTTGTCGATATTTGTGTAAAATTGGACTTAGTTTCTCAATTAACTAACATACAATAACTAAAAAAGAAAATTACAAACAACTTAACTATGAAAAAGCTATTTGTTTTAATGATGATGGCCGGAGCTTTAGCATTCGGTTTCAATGGCAATGCAATTGCTCAGGATGAGGAAACAACCTCTGAAATGGAAAATGATACAACTACTATGGAAGGTGACTCTGCAGAGGTATCTGACTCAGCTGCTGTTGAAGAAGTAGACACAACTGCAACTGCTGTAGTTGAAGAGGAGGAAGTTGTAGAAGAGCAAGGCTTTCACCAAATTGTAAAAGAGAAGTTTATCGAAGGTGGATGGGAATTCATGTCAGTAGTTTTAATATGTTTAATCTTAGGATTAGCTATTTCTATTGAAAGAATTATCACTTTGAACTTAGCAACAACTAACACTAATAAATTATTGGCTAATGTAGAAGATGCATTAAACCAAGGTGGTGTAGAGGCAGCTAAAGAAGTGACTAAAAACACAAGAGGCCCTGTAGCTTCTATCTTTACTCAAGGTTTGATGAGAATGTCAGAAGGTGTTGAAATGGTTGAAAAATCAGTTATTTCTTATGGTTCTGTTGAAATGGGACGTTTGGAAAGAGGTTTAGTTTGGATTTCATTATTTATCTCTCTTGCTCCAATGTTAGGTTTCATGGGTACTGTAATTGGTATGATTGGTGCATTTGATGCAATTGAAGAAGCAGGTGATATTTCTCCATCTTTGGTTGCTGGTGGTATTAAAGTAGCATTGTTAACAACTGTTGGTGGTTTGATTGTTGCTGTTATCTTACAATTATTTTACAACTATTGCGTTTCTAAAGTAGATTCTTTAGTAAATCAAATGGAAGATGCTTCTATTGCTTTAGTTGATATCTTAGTAAAGCACAATCTTACTAAATAAGTTTAACCTTTAAACTTTAACTAAATGGAATTTGTTGATATAATGTTATATGGTGCATATTTGCTGGTAATCGTTGCTGCTTTAGGAGCAATTGTTTTACCGCTTATTAATGCACTAAGTAACCCAAAAAGTCTTTTAAAGTCTGTTTTGGGGATAGTGATAATCGGTGTAATTTACTTAATCAGCTGGAGTGTTTCTGGCGATGAAGTAACTGCTAGATACATAAAATTTGATATTACGAGTACATCATCACAAGTAATAGGTGGAGTTTTAATCACTACCTATTTATTAATGGGGATTGCCGTAATATCTATTATTTATTCTGAAATCAGAAAAATTTTAAACTAATGGCTAGAAGTAAAGGAAGAGCAACATCAGAAGTGAATGCCGGTTCAATGGCCGATATAGCATTCTTATTGTTAATATTCTTTCTTGTAACTACTACCATTGCATCTGATAAAGGTTTAACATTGACTTTGCCTCCTGAAAAGGATGATGCTGAAGAGATTGATGTTAAAATTAAAGAGAGAAATCTTTTTAAGGTAGCAATCAATTCAGCCGATAGACTTTTAGTTGAGGGGGAGCGTATGGACGATTATACTCAAATTAAGGATTTGCTTATTGAGCATATTTTAAATCCAAGCGAAAATCCTGAATTGGCTGAAAGTCCACAAGATGCAATTGTTTCTTTTAAAACAGATAGAGGAACTAGTTATGAGATTTATATAAATGTATTGGATCAGTTGCAAGGTGCCTACTATCAGATATATGCTGACAGAGCAGGTGTTACAGCTGAAGAATACAGAGCATTGAAT
>QNXU01000188.1 GCA_003973485.1 Bacteroidota bacterium
CTCATGCTTAGAAGCACCCGCTTTTGAGCCTTGATATTCACCATCCATACTTCGTTTTCCCATAGGGGCCTGTAGTTCTTGCTAGCCTCTGATTCGCTCAACATTGCATTCATGTTGGGTCGTACCGACCACACGAATGCTTAGTTGTTACCTGCTGTGTTTTCTTTTTATAAATTGGTATTCAATAAGTTAATTCCTGCATTCAAGAGCATTTTTGAAAATTCTAATCCGTCAATTAGTTGAATTTCATTTTCAGTCGCTATTTTCTCAGCTTCGTCATTGAAAGTGTCCGCTGATGTTATGACCCATGCGATTTTATTATACCCATCGTCAATGCTCTCTTTGTTTGTCTTATAGTCCAAAATTTGATTTGTTCCCCATTCATTGACTTTGCCTTTGTGAAACTTTGCTTGAATGTATATTATCAATTTTATATTCTCAAAAACAGCTACAATGTCAGCATCTCCTTCTTTGTCTCTCACGTTCTTGGCTGGAATTGTGACTTCATTCGCTCCAATTGTCTTGAAATATGTCTTTACTAACTTTTCAAATTTATCGGGGTTCAATTCAGTCTTAATTGCATCTAAAACGAGGTTCGCAGTTTTTTCTACGATTATCGAATGAAGGTGTATTGGTCTATTCTCTATGTAATTAGCGATGCTTTTCTCAACACTCTTTTTCAAGTCGTTAATAGAGCCGTTTGTCTGGCGGATTTTCATCCTTGATGTAAGCTTAGCATCAGCAAATTTTGCTCTGGAAATATTCTTGTGGTGAATTTTCACCTTTCTGGCAAATCCCAAGTCATAGGCTTTGCCATTTTCTGAAATTAAGTAGGTTCCGTCCGTGGTTACTTTTTTGTCTCCCCAAGTTGTGAGGTCATTTGAATAAGTCTCATTTATTAATAAGGGTTTTTCGTCTATGATTTCGCAAACGAAAAAAGTCCCCCAACTTGGTACAATGACAATATCTCCCTTGTTGAATTTCAAAAATCTCCATAGGTTATGCCTTGTCCGTGGTACTTTACCCCACATTTCTTGAAACTGTCCGTTGAAGTAGTTCCAATCATCTTCGAGTACTTTATCAATGAACTCCTTATGGGTAAAGTCCGAAAAACCGATGGTCAAAAATCCTTTGTCGAGTAAAGGGTAAGATAGTTCAGCGATGTGTGAAATTCTATGAAGCCAATAATTCATATTTGTCTGGTTTGATTATAAAAATGCAGGAACGGTTTTTCACCGCTCCTACATAATTTCTTCCGTCTTAACTACGCTTGTTCCAACTTCTCCCGTCATTGGTTGAATAGTAAAGACCTTTTGAAGTTGTTCCTAAGATTTCCTTTCCATTTTCTGTCAAATCGGAAAAGTCACCATAGGATGAACTTGAAGAACGAGTATTCCATGACCTACCGCCATTTGTCGAATACTCGATTTTGTTTGGTTGTTTGGGGCTAATTCTAATCATTTCTTTGCCCCTGTTAATCATTTGTCCCATAATTTATGGTTTTAAAATATGAATGCTTACTCTGTTCGGTTTTCAGCGTCCCCGTTTTCTGCAAATGTCGAAAGTCAGTCCGTCAAAACGTGTCGTTGTTGTAATGTACGGTCGTCTTTTTTACATAGCAGGTAACGTTTGGTGTATAAGCAGTAGCGGTATTAAAGGCGATTACCTGTCCGCCACAACAAAATTTTATTTAATGCAGAAACCTTCAAATTACCACTAAACCCGCTATTGCTTATACACAATGTTGGGGGGTCGTGCTTTTTTTTCTGTCCGTGCGTTGGCTCAGACACACTTATTGGCAAGCTTTGGATTGTGCGGCTGTGTTGAGCGGCTTGGCAATGTGTGTGGCTGCTTAGCGTTGGCATTACTTAATTCTTTCTTTGTAAATTTTTCGTAATTCTGAAATTTCCTTTAACTCATCATTGATTTTTACTTTCCAAAATTTCCACCCATTAACACTCAAATTAACTAATGCCCTTGCTGCACCACTCGGGAATGGATAAAGTTTCTGACTCCCGTCAATATTCAAGTCAATAAAACCGTCCGAATTTATCTTTGCCGTTTTTGTAGGATTAGTGTCAGAATATAAAACTGTTCCTTTTTCAATAATTCCTTCGTCTAATAGCATTTTTAATGTTATTTCAGTTAGGTCATTTGTTTTTGTCTCCATTTTCAAATAATTAGATTTCCTTAACTGCAAATCTTATTTTGTATAGATGCAATAAGGACGATTTTATAGCTTCAAAGTGTTCATCAATTCCGAATGCCTCCAAAAGAACTCTTTCAAAATTTACTCTGTCTGCTTGCTCAATTTCTTGTTCTAAAGGCAGTCTATTTCTATTGGTAATTGGTTGAAAAGCATTGATAATACTTTGCTTTTGCTCATCTGATAAAAGCTCAAAATTCAAAAGTTTAAAATCACGTTCAAATTTTGTAGCTCTCAAATCAAGTGCTCCTAAACCTCTGCCAAAACCAAAACTCTCAATGAAAAACATACTTAAAACGCTATTCAATAAGGCAAGCAGTAAAATTCTGTTTTCATTTTGGTAATCTTCTTTAAGTGAAAGTCCAATCATTCTTTGGTCAATGAATGAACGATTTGTAAAGGTTGCTATGAATAAACTTCTGTCATAATTCACATTTGCTACAAAGTCAGCCATATTATCGGTTTTCATCTCATACCAGAACATATTGGCTCTACGCAAAGATTGAATGAGAGGAACGCCAGTTTCGTTGTTTTGATTTTCAAAACTTCTAATCCACTGCAAAGCTCCTGAATGATTGAGCTGTTCCAGTTCTTCAATACTTTTAGAGCAACAAAAAGCCTCTGCATCTGCTGAACAATAAAGTCCAGATGTTCCTCTTAGGTTTTTCAGAACTGGTTTTATGTATTCCGCTTCAATGTTATGACCAGATGCAGGATAAAATAGTGCATTCCAACCTCTTCTTTCACCACGAGTAAAATTGAAAAACTGATTACAGTCGATTAATTTTTCTGAAACTTCCGTAATCCAATTAAGATTTGCAAAGTAACCGCACCAAGGAACACCAATTGTTTCAAAATTAGCTATCTCATTGACTGAATAATTCTGGATGGCTACAAATTCATTATCTGTTCCCAATAAAATACTTTCGCTCAATTGTTTAGTGTCAGGTATTTCATTAATATTTTCTTTTAGAGTGCAAAATGAAATTGTTCTGTTTTGGTCTATTGGCGTATTTGGGTTCCGCTTTTTTGCAATCAGAAAAGTAGTTACTACGTCTGCATTGTCAAACCATTTTCCTTTTCCTGAAATTACAACAGTTTCAATGTCATAGAAATTCTGAATTAATTCTAAGAAAATTTCTCCGTAATCAGTTCCTAACCAAGCATTAGAAAGTATCAGTCCAATTTTTCCATTTTCAGAAAGCAATTGATGCAAATAGAATGGGATATATGCGAAAATGTCACTTTTTCCACTGAGAGTTGTTACGGTTTCAGCTTGTTCGTGTATAAAGTTGTTTATTTCCGTTATACTCGGGTTTAGAACCTGAATTTCCTTACTCTTGATGAACGGTAAATTTGAAACAACATAATCAATCGTTGGAAGTTGTTTGACTATATCATTTCCGTTGTTTGGGTCTTTAAAAGTTATATTTTCTCCAATCTCTAAGTCAATCACATCCGCTCTGAAAATGTTTAACACCTTTCCAATGTTATTTGGCTTAGCCAATGTAAGTGTTGATAATTGAATGGGGAAAGAATGTTTATCGGATGCCCAAACACTATTTATTATTTCGTCTTGATTAAATTCATATTCTTCTTTGAGTAAATACGATTGATTGATTATTGTTCCTGTTCCGCAACAAGGGTCAATTACAATTCCTTCTTTGTCCTCAATTGTAAGTCTAACTAATAAATCGGCTAATTTTTTGGGTGTAGCAAATTGCCCTGCGACCTTCCGCTTTGCGGATACAATTGAAGATTGGAGTAAATTATGAAGAATTTCGATTTCAATCCCGGCAATGTTGATTGAAGAAAGGAATTGATTTAACTGGATAATCTGCTTCCAAGCAGAATTTGAAATGAACTCAATTGCAAGATTATCACTGAAAATATTCCAAAAATTACAATGCTGAGATATTGATGCAATTATTCCCTTTGCTTGCTCAATCGAAGTTTCATTGTTTATTGATTCTATTGCTTTTGCTTCATTGAAATGCCTTTTAAGAACATTTGCGAAGATTATTTTAAAAACCCAATCGGTTAAAATTACCTTAGATAGAGTAGGTAATTTGTTTGAAGCGTCTTTAGTTGATGTTGGATTGTAACCATATTCAGTAGCAGAGGATAACCACCAGTTGTTTATTTGGGCTTCAAGTCTTGAATTTCTCCTAAAATTTGTTCTTAGGTTTTCGGCTGTCGAAGGTATGTTTTCGAGAATTACATCTATGATTGCATCAACTGCCAATATTTCGGCTGAAACTTCATCTGAAATTTCTCCTGTTTCAAAATAACCGTTTAAGTCCGCAAGTATTGAATGTAGTAATGATTTCCAAAGTGCTTCTTTTGGTTTTACCTCAGTTCGATTGTTGATGTCAATGTCATTCCAAGTTTTTAAAATTGAGAATGAATCACCTTGTTTAGAGTAAAGAACGGCACTCTTTACGTTCCATAGAATAAAACTGTCCCTCTGTAAAATCTTAGCTTTCTTGATTGCATTGCTAATTAATTCAGAATCATTAATAGGCGTGTCAGGCATTTTCAATTCCCAGCCTTGTAAAATGATATTTTTTGATTGGTCTTTGAAAATCAATACATCAGGAAATAGACTTGATTTTTCATTGCTAATGGTGCTTTCACCTCCGGCACTTTTAAAGTGCCAACTTTTATTTGCAAGATGCAAGTTGATTTCGCTTATTATATCAATTGCCCAGCTTCTTTCGTTGTATGTAACTTTTGCCATTTTTGGTAATTCAATTAATAAACCGCTGGACTTGCTTTTACTTTTCCGTTTTTGTAATTAAGCGTATGATATTTTGCAATTGGCTCATTAAACAATCTTAAAGTTGATTCTTCAATTTCTTTTCTTTTAAGCGTTTCCTGAATCCTATCGGTGCAAATTTTTATGTAATCAACTGGTTTTACTTTATGTAGCAAAACATCTTCGTTTTTCTCTATACCAATAAACTGCCTGTTTTCAAGAATTGCTGAAAGCAAGAAACTACCGCTACCGCATGCATTATCAAGGACAATATCCCCAGGTTTTGTAAAGGTCTTTATAAGGTATCTGCCTAATTCAATTGGTTTTTGTGTAGGGTGCAAAACTGGACCTTCTGATTCTGCTGTTTTTACATACACAAAATCGTCAATCGGTTGTTCTTCGTAACAGACAACATCATTCGGGTATCTCTCTCCGTTGCTTTTAACGTGTTTTGGCTTAAAGTCTCCATAACTTCCAGTGAATTGGTCTTTTCTAATTCCTTTGTCGTATGCCTCACCGTTGGTCATTTGAGGATTGTATGTTGGTTGTTTTTTGTAGAAGAGGCAGATATCTTCGTGTTTGCGGAGTGGCTGTTTTTTTGCATTAAGGAAGTTTGTTGATTTTGATTTTATCCAAACGATTTTGTATTTGAATAACTTCTCGTTACTCATAATCAACTTAGCTGTAAAAAGTCCTTGTGCTGTCAAGGCAATAGCTCCATCATCTTTGATGATTCTTTCATAATGCTTCCATAGTTGGTCTAAGTCAATTACCGAATCCCATTTGTTTTGAGTGGTTCCGTAGGGTAAATCACAAAGAATCATATCAATTGACTTGCTTGGAATATTTCTCATGACTTCCAAACAGTCGCCTTGAATAACCTTGTTTAAATATTGTTCTATTGATTTCGCCATTTCTTAAAATTTTAAATTTCCTTGTTTAGCCTTTGTTACTCTGTAGTATTTCGCTTTCTCTTCAGCAAGGGTCAAAAGTTCTGTTGAGTCAGGAACTCGATAAATCATTTCAGCGATTTTTTCGCTGTAAAATTCTTTTTCAAGGTTCTTGATGTCCAGTTTGAAAACCTTGGCAAGTTTTGGAAGTATTTCTCCTGGAATATTGCGTTTTTGATTTTCAATCTTGGAAAGCGTAGATTGGTCGATATCAAGTGCAGCAGCAAGTTTTGTCAGAGTTAAGCCGTGCTCAACTCGCAAATTGTGAATGTATTCTCCAAATTTTTCTTTCATTACCTTGAAAATTTAGCCTTGACGATTTTGTCAAAAATACAAATAATTCTTGATCTTCAGAATTCTTGATAAGTATTTTTCAGGTGTTGATCCTGTCGAGCGTTGGCAAAAAAATAGGCTCTTTTGGTTTTTTGCGTTGGAATTGTGCGTTGGCAAAAACCAAATGTGCCTATTTGTGCGGTCGGCTTTTTTGCATGCCCCCCAACATTAGGCTATCAATCGTTTTGATTGGGAATCTTAGTAATTTGATGACCTTTCATTAATGATTCGATAGCTGATGTTGTGTTTAGTATATTTTTAATTACTCCTAAAGTAGTAGAAATATTGGTAATTGAAAAATACGATGTTCCTTTCTTAAATCCTTCTGCCTCATCTGCCATGTCAGTTGGAGTCATGACTTAATGGTATATAGGAGAGACTATATAATCCGTTGTCATGCCGGTAGAAAGCTAAAACCTATACTCCATAAAAATGATTGTTTTTTCATTAGCCTCTCCATTTCTTGACTTTTTGGCAAGAATCGGCTAACTTCAATCTAAGTTTTATAACGGTCTTTACCGTTTAGAAGCAGACTGCTTCCACGGCTCGCCCGAAAAACTTAGGCCTTTTCAAGGCTAATCAATCCGA
>QNXU01000061.1 GCA_003973485.1 Bacteroidota bacterium
AGTTGAGGAAGACATTAGAAATGAATTTATTGGAATCATTAATTATTCAATAATTGCCATAATTCAAGAATCTCTTTCAGAAAATGCTCCTTTGGAAATTCCTGTGGAAGATTTAATGCCTAAATATGATCATGCAGCGGAGGAAACCTTAGAATTATTATTGAATAAAAATCATGACTATGGTGAAGCTTGGAGAGACATGAGAGTAAGTTCTATTACGGATATCATTTTAATGAAATTGTATAGAGTGAAACAAATTGAAGATAATAAAGGTAAAACGCTCATATCTGAACCTGTAAAAGCTAATTATCAGGATATGATTAATTATGCGGTTTTTTGTTTAATTAAATTGAAAGAATAAAATAATACTTATATGAAGATATTAATCGATATAGTAAGGTATATAGTTGGTGGATTATTCATTTTTAGTGGTTTAGTAAAAGTGGTTGACCCGGTAGGTACTGCCATTAAATTAGAGGAATACTTTGCCGTTTTCGCTGGCGATATTGCCTCATTCTTTTCTGTTTTCGAACCTTACGCTTTAGTTATTGGGATAATCCTCAATGTATTGGAAGTTACTTTAGGAATTGCCTTAATCATCAGATGGAGAGTAAGATACACCATGAATCTGCTTAGTATCATGATTATATTCTTCACTTTTCTAACTTTCTATACCGCATATTTTAATAAAGTAACAGATTGTGGTTGTTTCGGTGACGCCATTACTTTAACACCTTGGCAATCCTTTACAAAGGATGTTATATTAGTCGTATTAATAGGCTTTTTATATCTGAATATTAAAAAAATTAAAGAGAGCACCTTTGGTCCAAAAAACATCATAGTAGTATGCACCGCAGCAATTAGTTTTCTACTTTGTATTTATTCTGTTCGACATTTACCTCCAATAGATTTCAGGGCTTATAAAGTGGGGACTAATATACCAGATGCAATGGAAGCAAAAGAGAACCCTAAATTTCAATATACATTTGAAAAAGATGGTGAAGAAATCAAGACTTATGAATATAAATCAGAAGAAGAAGGGTATAAGCTAATTGGGCATGAAATTACAAATCCAGAAGCATCAACACCTAAAATAACGGATTTTGCAACTTGGAATGAATCAGGTGATAAAACTGAAACCGTTTTGAATGGTAAGAAATTATGGATTGTTGCTTATGATATTTCTAATGCGAATACAGAAGGTTTAATTGATATAAATAGCTTGATTTCAAGATTAAGTCCGGAAATTGAACCAATTATCTTAACTTCTTCATCTGCTGAGGATGTGCTCAAAATAAGAGCCGAAAGAGGGATGAAAACTGATTTCTATTACGCTGATGCCACTGTATTAAAAACCATCATTCGTTCGAATCCTGGGCTTGTATTGGTAGAAGATGGCACAGTGAAAGCAAAATGGCATTTTAATGATGTGCCTGATCCATTTGAGATTACAGAAAAATTAAAATAATGCGTTATTTCCTTTTAGGTCTACCTGGTAGTGGTAAAAGTCATTGGGGGAAAATATGGTCAGATTATTTAAACACTCCTTTTTTCGATTTGGACAAGGTCATTGTAGATAATGAAGGCTTTAGTATAAAGGAAATTTTCAAGAATGATGGCGAAGATCATTTTCGAAATTTAGAAACTTTCTATCTTAACAAATTAATAGATAATTATAATGGCTTCATTCTTTCTACAGGTGGTGGCACTCCTTGCTATAATGACAATATGAAGCTAATGAATGAAAAAGGAATAAGCATATTCTTAAATCCTCCTATTGATGTAACAGCTAAAAGAATATGGAAGCCCAATGGAGGCAATAAAAGACCTTTATTTGCTGATTGCAATTCTTTTGAAGATGTTCAAAAGAGCTTAATTAGTTTATATAAAACTAGGATAAAATTCTACCAAGAAGCTAAAATAGAATTTAACACATGGAATGAACACTCATTAAATGGGATTCATAAAAAATGCTGAGAATCATTTTACTCAGCATTTTTTTAAATCATCAATTTTAAAAATTCTTTCCTAATGTGAGCCTAAAATTAGAGATATTCGATTGAGAATTAACTGTATTTGAGTTAGCAATCACTGGCTTTTGATAAGGAGAATAAATAGGATTATTAAATCTACTTAAACTGTAAGTTAAATCTGCAGTAAACCCATTTTTCAATATACCAATTCCACCACTTATAGCGTCTCTTCCCTGCTCAAAATCAATATTATATGGATTATCAAAATAAGCATATCCAATTCTGGCTCTAAAAATATCTAATCTGCCTTCTATACCGGCCTTTAAATTAAAGGTACTTCTAAGATCTCTTCCAACCTCTGAAGGTTTGGTACCATCATAATCAGTAAAAGCACCATTATTACTATTAAAACGAGCTGATTCATAATCTACATATTCCACATCTGCTGTTGCAAAGCCATGCTTTGACAGAAAAAAGGTAGCCCCAGCAGAAATTTTTTGTGGAATCATAAAGCTATAAGAAGGAACCTCATTGAATAATTCACTTTCTGGTTGGCTTCCATCCGCAAAAAAGGACTGCATTCTAATTTCCTGAGTTTTATTCATGGTCATAATAGTAGGACTTGTATAAGATAAACCTAAATTCACAATATTAATCGGTTTATAAATTGCACCTAATGTCACTCCCAGCCCTGCTCCTGAAATAATAGTCTCTTCATCAATTTCATAGCGGTTCAAAATAGTATTGCTTGGTGTTTCAGTAAAGGTCTTTTCTTGTCTGTAATTAAGAAAATGAATATTTAGTCCTGCACCAAGGTATAATTTATCATTATAATTAGCTCCATAAGATAAATCTAAAGTAGTTAATCCGCTGTAGGTGTTTATATTTTCAGTTTGTCTAGCACTGCCTAATTGATCAAAATCGTACCTGTCTATTTCGTAGCCAACTAAATTTCCATTTTCATCTTCTAAGTCAAAAATTAACAATAAGTCAATATAACTTGCCAAATCACTATATGGATTTTCAGAAAAGATTCGTTCGTACTCATCCCTATTAGTAAATTCTTCTAATTCCCCATTACTTTCTATAAAAGGTGACAGCATGTTTTGCATAAAGTCATTAGGAATACCTGTTACAGAATCTGGTTCAATTGTACCTCTATAATTTATATTATTGTAAAAGCTCTGTTTTTGATTTATGGCAATCCCAAATGTACCTGAAACCCACTTTGAACCTGCATATTCTTCAAATCTATTATGAAAAACCATCCCCATATTTGGTACTTGAATATTTAACCCAAAATTAGAATTGTTAAAACTTTCGTTTAAGGTAGAGTCATTATAATTTACATTATAAGTTGAATTAAAATCACCAATTCTTAAAACAGGAGATATTGCCCACGAAGACCGATTGTAAAAGCCTAATCCTGCTGGATTACCAGAAATTGAAGAAATATCGCCACCAAGTGAAACATTAGCTCCACCTAGAGCTACAAATCTAGCTGTTCCACCTCCATCTGTTTGACTGAAACGAACGGCATCTGCGGTATAAGTTGATACCTGACCATATAAATTATAAGAGCATAAAATCCCTATAAATATTATTAAGAAATATTTAAGCGTTTTCATCTGATTAAAGTTAATAGTGCAATTTTAAATTTGACAGAGCTTTTCCCTTACCTCTAAAAAATGAAGAATAAATGAAAATTTGAATTAAAGAAAAAGCACCTAAGATTAGGTGCTTTTTATGTTTTATCAACCACCTCTACCACCACGTGATGAGCTGCTTCTTGAAGAACCGCTACTGCTTCTTGAGCTACTTCCTGAAGACCTGCTACTTGAAGAAGAGGATCTACCAACTGAACTACTGCTTCTTGAGCTAGAAGATGATCTTCCGTAAGAAGAAGAACTTCTACTTGAACCAGATGAACGGCCATAAGAACTACTTCTACTAGAGCTTGATGACCTTCCATAGTAAGAGCTTCCTCTACTAGAACTGTTTCCAAATGATGAACTTCTACCAGAAGAGTAAGTAGATCTGTTAGTTCTTGAACTATTGTAATACTGAGCATTACTTCTTGTTGGAGTAGAAGCTGACCTCGATAGACTAGAAGAATTACTTCTTACAGTTCTATTTCGATCTCCAGTATAGGAAGCTGACCTAACATTATTATCAGAAGTAGATCGAGCATAAGCTGCCGTTCTTGAAGTTCTGCTATACAACGTATTATCACTTAAACCTCTTGATCTTACAGAACTAGTTCCTGTACTTGTTCTATCATTTATTGATGTAGTATTTCTAGAACGAGAAGAAACTTGACTTATAGCCCTACTCCTTTCAGTACCTACATTTCTACTTGTATTATAAGTCTCTCTAGAATTTCTTTCGTTAATACTTGCAACTCTAGAATTTCTAGAAGTAGTAGCACTTCTGCTAATTCTTGGGCTACTGCTGTAAGCTCTGGTTCTTCTTGAATTTCTATTATCAGTCAAATAATATCCATTATATAATGCTGAATTATATCCATCATAGAAACCATTTCTGTATCCATTTCTATAACCCCATGCATAAGAACCTCCCCAATAAGGATTTCTCCATGGATCTCTAAATCCATATCCATAGTAAGGGTTTCCCCAGAAAGGATCATAAAATGGATCATAGAAACCTCTTCCATAGCCTATTGACCAGTAAGAACCTACCCATGAATTAAAACCAAAACCAACCCTCATACCTGGACGGAACATGTATGGGTCATAAAACCCACCGTACATCCATGGGTCATTCCAGCCATACATCATAGGATTCATACCACCATAATAATTGAATATTTGGGTTTGGGCTAATCTTTCTCCGGTTTGAGGATTTAAACCTCTTTTGGCTGCAGATTCATCATAATACCACCCTTGATCAGTCGTATCTATTTCTGCCGCTGGTGGGGCTTGATTCAATTCAGCATTTTGTTGTTGCTGATTATCTTGGAAATCATTGAAACCATTTCCAGATGATTCAAATTGATTATAAGCGTAGCCTGATTTCTTTAATTCCTCAGCCTTACGCTTCTCTTCCAAGGCAATTTTTTCATTTAATACCTTTCTATCTTCAGAAGTAAAATATAGGTCATCGTTTTCAACTTTAAGGTCTGATTGACCAAATCCGACCTTTGGCATAAAAAATATGCTAATTAATAATATAAAGCTTAAGGTTTTCATGGCTACATAATTTATAGTTTCTAATTTTACAACGATTATTGTTGTAAATTGATTTCAATATATAAAAATCTGTTTACATAATAATCAATAAATATTGATACAAACTTCATACCAAATTTTATAAAATGGCCAAAGTATTACCAAAAAGAAGTGAAGATTACTCACTATGGTACAATGAATTAGTGAAAAAAGCGGATTTAGCAGAGAATTCCGCAGTTAGAGGTTGCATGATCATTAAACCTTATGGATTTTCAATATGGGAGAAAATGCAGAGGGAATTAGATGATATGTTCAAAGAAACAGGTCATCAAAATGCTTATTTCCCTTTATTCATTCCAAAATCATATTTAAGTAAAGAAGCTGACCATGTGGAAGGTTTCGCAAAGGAATGTGCAGTGGTTACTCATTATCGATTAAAAAATGATGAAAATGGTAAGGGAATTGTAGTCGATCCTGATGCGAAATTAGAAGAAGAACTCATTGTGAGACCTACTTCTGAAACCATAATATGGAATACCTATAAGAATTGGGTGCAATCTTATCGTGACCTTCCTTTATTAATCAATCAATGGGCAAATGTAGTAAGATGGGAAATGAGAACCCGCTTATTTTTAAGGACAGCCGAATTCTTATGGCAAGAAGGTCACACGGCACACGCTACCAAACAAGAAGCTATTGAAGAAACTGAGCAAATGATTAATATATATGCGGAATTTGCTGAAGAATTCATGGCTCTGCCTGTTATTAAAGGTTTGAAATCTGAAAGTGAAAGATTTGCAGGTGCATTAGAGACTTATTGCATTGAAGGATTAATGCAAGATGGGAAAGCACTTCAAGCAGGAACTTCTCACTTTTTAGGTCAAAATTTTGCCAAAGCTTTTGATGTGAAATTCGCCACAAAAGAAGGAAAGCAGGAATATGTTTGGGGAACCTCTTGGGGTGTGAGCACCAGATTAATGGGCGCATTAGTAATGGCACATTCTGATGATGAAGGATTAGTTTTGCCTCCAAGATTAGCTCCTATACAAGTTGTAATAGTTCCTATTTATAAAACCGATGAAGAGCAACAAAAAATTACTGAGGTAGCAGAAAACCTTAAAAAATCCTTAAAAAAGAAAAGGATTACTGTGAAATTTGATGATAGAGACACTCATAAGCCAGGCTTTAAATTTGCTGAATGGGAATTAAAAGGAGTTCCATTAAGAATTGCTATTGGTCCAAGGGATTTGGAAAATGGAACTGTTGAACTTGCCAGAAGAGATACAAAAGAAAAGCAAACTGTAAATATTGAAGGCATTGAATCAATTATTGAGGACACACTCGAATTGATTCAAGAAAATATTTATAAAAAAGCAAAAGACTTTAGGACTGAAAACACTTATGAAGTAAACACCTATGAAGAATTCAAATCTCAATTGGAGAAAACAGGTGGTTTCATCAGTGCTCATTGGGATGGAACGGCTGAAACAGAAGAAAAAATAAAAGAAGAAACGAAAGCCACCATTCGTTGTATACCTTTAGACGCAAAAGAAGAAAATGGCAAATGTATTTATTCGGGAAAACCTTCAAATAAAAGAGTGCTTTTTGCAAAAGCTTACTGATTTTAACTATTTTTAGTCTTAATTTCAATTTATGA
>QNXU01000179.1 GCA_003973485.1 Bacteroidota bacterium
CCGCAGATTTATCTAAAAGAGAAGATGTTGCGGATTTTGCAGATTTTGTTTTAAGTAAAACACCAAAGGTAGATGTTTTAATAAATAATACTGGAGTTTTCCTTCCGGGAAGTATTCAGGATGAACCCGAAGGGAATTTAGAAATGATGATGAATACAAATTTATATTCAGCATATCATCTAACAAGAGCTTTGTTACCTGCTATGTTACCACATAAAAAAGGACATATTTTTTCTATGAGTAGCATTGCTGGAATCACAGCTTATGCAAGTGGTGGTTCTTATAGTATAACAAAATACGCTATGCAAGGATTTACCAAATGCCTGAGAGAAGAATTAAAAGAAGAAGGCATAAAAGTAACTTCTGTATTGCCTGGCGCTACTTTCACTGCAAGTTGGGAAGGGGTTGATTTGCCGCATGAAAGATTTATGAAAGCTGAAGATGTAGCTGAATCTGTTTGGTCAGCTTATTCGTTATCGGATAGAACTGTAGTAGAAGAAATTGTATTAAGACCTCAATTAGGAGATATATAAGACCATGAACGAAAGAATATTTTTATCAGCTCCCCACATGGGCGGAGAAGAAATTAAATTTATCCAACATGCATTTGATGAAAATTGGATAGCACCCTTAGGACCGAACGTTAATGGTTTTGAAGCAGATATTCAGGTGTATAATAATATTCCTTATGCTGCTGCTTTGAGCTCTGGTACTGCCGCAATTCATTTAGCTTTAATATTATTAGGTGTAAAGAATGATGATGTAGTGATGGCTTCTAGCTTCACATTTTCAGCTACTGTAAATCCTATAGTTTATCAACAAGCGGAACCTGTTCTAATTGATAGCGAAAAAGAAACATGGAATATGGATCCTGAACTTTTGGAAAAAGCTATCAAAGAATATATAGCAAAAGGGAAAAAGCCGAAAGCTATCATATTTGTCCATCTTTATGGTATGCCAGGTAAAATCGAGGAAGTAAAAGCTATTTCTGAGAAATATGAAATCCCATTAATTGAAGATGCTGCTGAAGCTTTAGGTGCAAAGCTAAATGGTAAACCCTTAGGCACTTTTGGTGATTTTGGAGTTTATTCTTTTAATGGAAATAAAATAATTACAACTTCTGGAGGAGGTGCATTGGTGTCTCAAAAGAAAGAATGGATTGACAAAGCCCGCTTTTTGGCAACTCAGGCTAGAGATGCTGCTCCTTACTATCAACATTCTGAAATAGGCTATAATTATAGAATGAGTAATATTGCTGCAGGAATTGGAAGAGGGCAGATGAAGGTGTTGGATAAATGGGTGGAAAGTAGAAGAGCAAACCATGATTTTTATTTTAAGGAACTAAATTCACTAGGATTTGAGTTTTTGAAAGAACCTGCTGGTGCTTTTAGTAATAGATGGTTAACTTGTATATTATTTAATGAGAAATTGACCCAGAAGCCTGAAGATTTAAGACAAGAATTAGAAAAATTTAATATTGAGACCAGACCCTTATGGAAGCCAATGCACTTACAACCTATTTTTAAAAATTGTAAAGCCTATCTATCAGGAGTGTCAGAAAAGTTATTTGAAAAAGGGCTTTGTTTACCTTCAAGTTCATCCTTAACAGACGAGCAAAAAGGATTAGTAGTCGAAAAAATAAAGGACTTCTTGAAATAAATACTTAAATAATTATAAAAAAATATTAAATAGGTTATATTTGCGCTATAATGATTAAGAAAATAAACGATATCAGCTTTCTGCCTCGGTGGATTATTTTATTGATCGACTTAATATTGTTGATGTCTGCTATTGTCTTTGCCTATTTATTAAGATTTAATTTCAGCATAGAGGAAGTTATTGCTTTCAAATTTACAGAAGGATTAGTTCTTTTTTTAATTTGCCATTTAATCGCAATTTTTCTTACTCAAAGCTATGCAGGAATTATTCGATACACATCAATTGAAGATGGGCTGAGAATTTCTTACACCACTTTTATTGGTTCTGTTTTAATTGCCATTGTAAGTTATCTTAATTACTGGTATACCGGTAGCGTAATTATCCCATTATCAGTTTTAATCATTAGCTTAATTTTAGCTGTAGTTATTCTATTTTCTTATCGTGTTTTGGTAAAAAATCTTTTTGCCTATTATCGTGATGCAGTTCGTCATAGAAAGAATGTAATGATTTTTGGTGCAGGTCAATACGGAATTATTACAAAGCATGTGATTGACGCTGATTCAAATGCTAGAATGCGAGTAATTGGATTCATTGATGATGATCTAAAAAAAGTAGGTAAAGTGCTTAATGGAGCACCAATTTATGATGCCGGGTATAACTTAGATGATATTCTTGAAAAATATCATGTCCATGAAATAGTAATTGCAGTAGCAAATATTTCAATTGAGCGCAAAAATGAATTAGTTGATTACTGCCTAAAAGCACATGTGAAAGTCAGAACCGTACCAGCTCCTGATAAATGGATAAATGGGGAATTAAGTATGAACCAAATTAAAGAGGTTCGTATTGAAGATTTGCTAGGAAGAGAGTCTATTAAGTTGCAAAACCCCAAAGTTTCTGAAAACATCAAAGGTAAAACAGTATTGATTACAGGTGCGGCAGGTTCTATTGGTTCAGAAATTGCTAAACAAATATTAAAGGTAAATCCTAAAAAACTAATCCTATTAGATCAAGCAGAATCGTTTCTTTACGCAATAGATATCGAGTTAACTAATCTTGATGTAGATAAAAATATAGAAATAATTCCAGTCATCATGGATGTTACTAATAAGAGAAGATTGGAGTTTGTTTTTGATAAATATAAACCAAATGTAGTTTATCATGCGGCAGCCTATAAACACGTTCCTTTAATGGAGATGCATCCTTTTGAAGCAGTAGCTACTAATGTTTTCGGAACAAAAAATCTAGCTGATCTTGCAGTCCAATATAATGTTGAGAAATTTGTAATGGTTTCTACAGATAAGGCAGTAAACCCTACAAACGTTATGGGAGCTACAAAAAGATTAGCTGAAGTTTACGTGCAATCTTTAAATGATTCCAAATCAGAAGAAGTAAGAAATAATACTCAATTTATCACCACAAGATTTGGTAATGTATTAGGCTCCAATGGTTCAGTGATTCCGTTATTTAAAAAGCAAATAGAGAAAGGCGGACCAATCACCGTTACTCATCCTGATGTAACACGTTATTTTATGACCATTCCTGAAGCTTGTCAATTAGTAATTGAAGCAGGAATTATGGGATTTGGAGGTGAAATATTTGTTTTCGATATGGGCAGATCAATCAAAATAATTGATTTAGCTAAAAAAATGATTCAGTTATCAGGTTTTGAGGTAGATGAAGATATTAAAATTGTTTTTACTGGATTGAGAGAAGGGGAGAAATTGTATGAAGAACTTCTTAGTGATAAGGAGACCACATTACCTACACATCATGAAAAGATATTGATTGCCAAAACGGAAAGAATGGGACATAAGGATATCATCAAAGAATTACAAAAGCTTGATGATTTAATGAATGATGAAAATGAATTAGGCATGATTATGCAAATGAAAAACATTCTTCCAGAATTTGTGAGTCATGCTTCTCGTTTTGAAGCCCTCGATGAAGAAATGGCTAGCGAGAGAAAACGAAAATGGAGCATCACTCGCAAAATTAGCTAATTCAATAAGGTTTTAGTAGTTCTCTTTCAATTAATACTACCAATCTTCAAAACCAATTAATATCCAGATAAATACAGGACAGGTCTTGCTCAAAGAGGGCGGGCAGGAGGACAAAAAGGTGTAGAAGCCAGCCAATAGCTGGTCTGACTCAGACTGATTTATTTTTGATTAAGTATTCGCAGTCTTTCCAACCAGAGGTTGGTCAGCCTTTGGCTGAAAACTGAACACCAAAGAAGATACCCAAAATTTTCCTTAGCGAAAACTTTGCGGCTTAGCGACTTTGCGAGACATTTTTTGCGTCAAAGACGCCTGCGTACAATTCTTCTTATATAGTGGCAAAAAGAAAGGAGATTTGGATAAGAAAGCTCGATTTAATTCACAGATCTTATTTATTATAGTTTCTGACTGTTGTTCTATTTTTATTAAGATCTTTAAAGAAGTGATTTATTAAATCGCAGACTTCATCAAAAGGCTAAATAAAATCACTTAACCTCAATCAGCCCCTCCTGATATTCATGAAATTTCTTCATAACATAGCGAATAGAACGATAAGTGGTTAAAAGAACAGTTCGTAATTCAACTTTATTGACCCAAATTACCTTTTCAATTCCTTCTTCTTTTTGAGGTTTCATCTTTTTATCTTCCTCCAAAGTCATGTGATACCAACTCGTTTTCTTAAGGTGATTTTTCCCATTCCTTGTGTATGTATGCCAGGTTTTACAAACTCTTGGACCTAACGCTACTTTTACATTGCATTCTTCCTCAACTTCTCGCACTGCAGCAACTTCCACTTTTTCTTTTTTCTCAAGCTTGCCTTTTGGTAAATCCCATTTTTTTAAACGATATATAAAAAGGTATTTATCTTTTTTTGTCACAATTCCTCCTGCAGCTTCTACGATTTTAAACTCTTTCTTAAAAGCTTTTACTACCTTTTCATAATCATAAACTTTGCAGGTGAGAGAATCCAGCTTCTTGTTTTTATCAGAGGATAGAAATTTATAGAATTCTAGTATATTAGATAAACTGCCTTTTCTAATCAATACATCATCAATTAGATTATCATATCGGATTTTTTCTTTTTCCGCATCAATAATAAGGTCATAATGTTCCCTGTCAATTTCTTTATCCATTGGGATTATGTATAGCGGGACATCATTTATAAAAACTTTCATAAAATTGGATTTGAGCTATGCAAGTAAAAGAATAATTCAGAATGTGCCAATAATTAAACTAGAATTTAAAAAAAATAGAATTTGAAAATATAAGCCTAAGATTTTCTTTTCTATATGCATTACTATGTTAAATATAAGACCTAATTTTGTCCTATGAACTATCTTTCAGTTGAAAATATTACTAAGAGTTTTGGAGAAAGAGTTTTGTTTGAAAACATCTCATTCGGTTTAGCTCAAGGTGAAAAAGTAGCATTGGTTGGTATTAACGGATCCGGAAAATCTACTCTATTAAAAATATTAATGGGTGAGGAGACTCCTGACTCGGGAAATCTAAGCTTCAGAAATGATATTAAAGTGGGATTCCTTTCACAAAACCCACAGTTCCAATCAGGTCAAAATGCTATGCAAGCTATTTTCAGTACTGACCATGAATCGCTTAATATCATTAAGGAATATGAACAGTTAGCAGAAAATCCTGAAATGAACGCTAAAGAGCAAAACCGTTTTCAAGAATTGATGGAGAAAATGGAAGCGCACCAACTTTGGGACTATGAAAGTCAGGTTCAGCAAATCCTTGGCCAATTAGGGATTAATGATATTAAGCAATCAGTTGAAAATATGTCGGGTGGACAAAAGAAAAGGGTTGCCCTTGCGGCTCAATTAATTGTGAAACCTGAAGTTTTGATTTTGGATGAGCCAACGAACCATTTGGATATTAATATTATTGAATGGTTGGAAAATTATTTAGCTACTCAAAATATGACCTTATTAATGGTTACCCACGATCGTTACTTCCTAGATAGGGTCTGTAATGGAATTTTAGAAATAGACCGTAAGCAAATATTTAAATATAAAGGGAACTACGAGGAATTTTTAATTAAAAAGGAAGAAAGGGAATCTATTGAGCAACTTGAGGTGGATAAGGCTAAAAACCTCATGAAGAAAGAGCAGGAATGGATGAGAAGAATGCCTAAAGCTCGCGGAACAAAAGCTAAATATAGAGTAGATGCTTTTCAAGACCTAAAAGAAAAAGCTTCCAAAAACTTGAAGAAAGATCAGGTTGAGCTAGAAGTTTCTCAGAAAAGAATGGGAGGGAAGATTCTTGAATTGAAGAATATTACTAAAGGGTTTGATGATAAAAAGCTCTTTGAGAATTTTAGCTATACTTTTAAAAAGGGAGACCGAATTGGAATTGTTGGACAAAATGGTACTGGCAAAAGTACATTCCTTAATATAGTGACTGGCAAAATCAAAGCCGATTCAGGCGAATTAGATTTAGGGGTTAATACTGAGTTTGGGTATTATAAGCAACAGGAAATCCAATTTGATGATAATAAAAAGGTAATTGATGTGGTGCTTGAAATAGCCGAGCATTTTAAGTTACCAGATGGAAATGAAATTACTGCTGCACAATTTTTAAATAAATTTCTTTTTCCTCCTAAGCAACAATATGATTTTGTCCATAAATTAAGCGGAGGAGAGAAAAGAAGATTACAATTGCTTCTAGTTTTAATTAAGAATCCAAATTTCCTCATTTTAGATGAGCCAACCAATGATTTGGATTTACAAACTCTATCTATATTGGAGGACTTTCTTGATAGATTTCAAGGATGTTTAATAATAGTGTCCCATGATAGATACTTCATGGATAACCTCACAGAGCAGCTTTTCCTTTTTGAAGGTGATAATCAAATCAAAATCTTTAATGGTAATTATACGGACTATCGGTCAACTAAAGATGAAAATCAGAAATCTAAGCCAGAGAAAATAAAAGAGTCACCTATAAGAGATAAACCTAAAGCTGAAGAAAAACAAAAATTAAGTTACAAAGAGAAGAGAGAACTAGAGTCAATTGATAATGAAATTCCTAAACTTAATAAACAAAAGGAAGAGCTAGAAACAAAATTAGCTAGCGGAGAGGGAAATGCAGAGGACTTTACAAATTGGGGTAAAGAACTTAATTCGATTAATGAAAAGTTA